>CAZRXZ010000027.1:0-8699 GCA_964604095.1 uncultured Arenimonas sp.
CCCGGCAAAAATAACGCGAAAAGCCGGCGTGGCGCGCCCTCAGGCGGCGCTGCCGGCGGCGTGGCCGCTGGCCCAGGCCCACTGGAAGTTGTAGCCGCCCAGCCAGCCGGTCACGTCCAGCACTTCGCCGATGAAATGCAGGCCGGGTACGTGCTTGGATTCGAAGCTGCTGGACGACACGCCATCGGTGTCGACGCCGCCCAAGGCGACTTCCGCGGTGCGGTAGCCTTCGGTGCCGCTGGGCGTGATGCGCCAATGCCGCAGCGCGAAGCCGATGTCCTTGAGCTCGGCATGGGAGTACTGGTTCACCGGCTTGTTGACGAAGAACGCCGTACACAGCAGCTGCGCCAGGCGTTTCGGCAGCCACTCCGACAGCACCGTCTTCAGTTCGGCCTTGTGGCCCTGCCGCTGCAGGGCCAGCAGTTCGGCGGCCGCGTCGCGGCCGGGCAGCAGGTCGATCTCCAGCGCCTGGCCGGGTTGCCAGTACGAGGAGATCTGCAGGACCGCCGGGCCGCTCAGGCCGCGGTGCGTGAACAGCAGGGCGTTGCGGAACTCGCTGCCGCCGGCGCGCACCGCCACCGGCAGCGAGAGTCCGGCCAGGGTGCCGTATTGTTCCAGCGGCTTGCCGCTGAGGGTGAGCGGCACCAGGGCCGCGCGCGGCGGCACGATGGCGTGCCCGAAACCGCGGGCGATCTCGTAGCCGATGCCGCTGGCGCCCAGGCTGGGAATCGACGGCCCGCCGGTGGCGACCACCAGCTTCGGCGCGCGGAATCGGCCGCGCGCGGTGTTCACCGTGAAGCAATCGCCTTCGTGCCGGACCGATTCGATGCCGGCGCCGGTGACGATGCGCACCCCGGCCCAGTCGCATTCGTCCAGCAGCAGTTTCACGATCTGCTTGGACGAGTCGTCGCAGAACAGCTGGCCCAGTTCCTTTTCGTGATAGGCGATGCCGTGGCGCTCGACCAGCGCGATGAAGTCGGCCGGCCGGTAGCGGGCCAGCGCCGATTTGCAGAAATGCGGATTGCGCGACAGGAAATTGGCCGGTGCGGTGCCGGTGTTGGTGAAGTTGCAGCGGCCGCCGCCGGACATCAATATCTTCTTGCCGCAGCGGTTGCTGCCTTCCAGCACCAGCACGCGCCGTCCGCGGTAGCCGGCGGTGGCGGCGCACATCAGCCCGGCGGCACCGCCGCCGAGCACGAGCACGTCCGCATCGGGCGCGCCGTCAGGCACCGGTCAGTCCTTGAACTTGTTTTTCTTCTTGGCCTGGCGGAACTCGAAGAAGGCCTCGTTCTTGACCTTCTTCTTGCCCGGGGTGTCGGCGCGCTCGCGGGTGTCCGGACGACGCGGCGGACGCGGTCCTTTCGGCGCGGTATCCGGCGGCGTGCCGTCGCGGGTGATGCGCAGCTGCTGGCCGGCGCACCAGACCGTCTTCAGGTGCTTGAGGATCTCCTTCGGCATGCCTTCCGGCAGGTCGACCAGGCTGTGGTCGTCGAAGATCTCGATGCGGCCCATGTGCTTGGAATCCAGACCGGCTTCGTTGGCGATGGCGCCGACGATGTTGCCCGGCTTGACGCCGTGCTGGTAGCCGACCTCGATGCGGAAGGTCTCCATGCCCGGTTCCGCCGTGCGCTCGACGCGCTCCTTCTTCTCGCGGAACGGACGCTCGGCGCGTTCGCCGTGGGGCTCGCGCTCGCCGCGCGGTTCGCGCGCCGGACGCGCGTCGCCGCGTTCGCGCGGCTCATAGGCCTTGGCCGGGCGCTCCTCGCGCTTCGGCGGCTCCAGCAGCAGCGGCACGTCGCCGCGCGCCATCTTGGCCAGCGCGGCGGCGATCTCGATCGCCGGCACGTTCATCGCCCGCTCGTAGTCCTCCACCAGCTGGCGGAACAGCTTCAGGTCCTCGGACTGCAGGGTCTCGGTGATCTGCTGCTTGAACTTCTCGATGCGCACTTCGTTGATGGTGGCCACGCTCGGCAGCTCCATCGGTTCGATCGGCTGGTTGGTGGCGCGTTCGATGGCGCGCAGCATGCCGCGCTCGCGCGGCGCGATGAACAGGATGGCTTCGCCGCTGCGGCCGGCCCGGCCGGTGCGGCCGATGCGGTGCACGTAGGACTCGGTGTCGTACGGCACGTCGTAGTTGACCACGTGGCTGATGCGGTCGACGTCCAGGCCGCGCGCGGCGACGTCGGTGGCGACCAGGATGTCGATGCGGCCGTCCTTGAGCTGGTCGATGGTGCGTTCGCGCTGGGCCTGGTTGATGTCGCCGTTGATGGCGGCGGCCGAGAAGCCGCGCGCCTGCAGCTTCTGCGCCAGCTCGTCGGTGGCCAGCTTGGTGCGCGCGAAGATGATCATGCCGTCGAACGGCTCGACTTCCAGGATGCGGGTCAACGCATCCAGCTTGTGCAGGCCGGAGACCTGCCAGCAGCGCTGGCGGATGTTCTCGGCGGTGCGGGTCTTGGCCTCGATCTGGATTTCGACCGGCGTCTTCAGGTATTTCTGCGCGATGCGCTTGATCGCGCTCGGCATGGTGGCCGAGAACAGCGCGACCTGACGCTGCTCGGGCGATTTGCGGATGATGGTCTCGACGTCGTCGATGAAGCCCATGCGCAGCATCTCGTCGGCTTCGTCCAGCACCAGGGTCTTGAGCTCCGAAAGGTCCAGCGAGTTCTTCTCGATGTGGTCGATGACCCGGCCCGGGGTGCCGACCACGACCTGCACGCCGCGGCGCAGGGCCGACAGCTGCGGGCCGTAGCTCTGGCCGCCGTAGATCGGCAGCACATGGAAGGCCGGCAGGTTCTCGGCGTATTTCTGGAACGCCTCGGCGACCTGGATGGCCAGCTCGCGGGTCGGCGCCAGCACCAGCACCTGCGGCTTGACGGCCTTGGCGTCGAGCCCGGCCAGCAGCGGCAGCGCGAACGCGGCGGTCTTGCCGGTGCCGGTCTGCGCCTGGCCGAGCACGTCGCGGCCGGCCATGATGTGCGGGATCATCGCGGCCTGGATCGGCGACGGCGTTTCATAGCCGAGGCCGGCGAGCGCGGTCAGGATCGGCTCGGGCAGGCCGAGGTCGCGGAAGCTGACGGCGCTGCCGTCGGAGGATTTACTGGTCATGGGGTCGATTCAACTCGGAAGACGCAGGCGAAGGGCCTGGAAAGTGAGGTATATTCTACTCCCATCCGCAAATCCTTGCTTGAACAAGCATTTATATTCCCTGGAGCCCGAAGCCGATGCTGTACCCGATCCTCAAATCCGCCCACCTGCTGTTCGTCATGGCTTGGGTCGCGGCCGTGTTCTACCTGCCGCGTCTGCTGATCAACTACGCCGAAGCGCCCGGCCAGCACGACGTGCAGGCGCGCCTGCTGCTGATGGCGCGACGCCTGTACCTGTTCGGGCATGTGATGTTCGGATTGTCGCTGCTGTGCGGCGTGGGCCTGATCCACTTCACCGGCGCCGGCGGCTGGCTGCACGCCAAGCTGACCCTGGTGGCGGTGCTGTTCGCCTATTTCATCCTCTGCTACAAGCGCCTGCAGGCCGCGCAGCAGGGCCGCGCGCTGCCGTCGCCGCGCATGCTGCGCCTGCTCAACGAGCTGCCGGTGTTCCTGCTGTTCGCGGTCATCTTCCTGGTGATCGCCAAGCCGTTCTAAGGCTCCAGCACCAGCTTGCCGGTGGTTTTGCCGGATTCGATCGCGGCCTGCGCCTTGGCCGCGTCGTCCAGCGCGTAGGCGGTCACCGGCGGCGGTTGCAGGCGGCCGGCTTCGAACAGCGCCAGCAGTTCATGCATGCCGGCGCTCAGCAATCCGGCATGCGCCGACAGGAAGCTCAGGTTGGCGGCCAGTACGCTTTTGTTGCTCTGGGTCATGTCGAGCGGGTTGAAGCGTGGCGTGCGCAGCCAGTCCCAGGCCAGGCGCAGCCAGTTCAGCCGGCCGTCGCGCGGCAGCATGCTGGCGAAGCCGTAGATGCACAGCTTGCCCATCGGCGCCAGGTGCGCGTAGCTCTGCGCCAGTGTCGAGACGCCGTTGGCGTCGAACACCGCCTGGAAGCCACCCGGCGCCAGGCGCTCGGCCTCGCGCCACAGATCCTGCGCGGATTTGTCGATGACGTCGTCCGCACCCATCGCCAACGCGTCGGCACGCTTGTGCGCGGCGCCGACCACCCCGATCACGCGGCAGCCGTGCAGCCGCCCCAGCTGGCACAGCGCCGAACCGACGCCGCCGGCCGCCGAGTGCACCAGCCAGGCGTCGCCGGCTTTCGGCTGCACCTGTTCGCGCACCATGAACCAGGCGGTCAGGAACACCGTCGGCAAGGCCGCGGCCTGCGCGAACGACAGGTTCGCCGGTTTGCGGAACACCCGTTCGGCGGGCAGGGTGATGTGCGAGGCGTAGCCGCCGAACAGGGTCAAGGCCAGCACCGCGTCGCCGACGGCGAACTGCGTGACGCCCGGGCCGATGGCGGTGACGACGCCGGACAGCTCGAAGCCGGGCGTGATCGGATAGCCGTGCAGCTCCTTGGCCGAGGCATACAGGCCCATGCGGATGATGCCGTCGGCGTAATTGACGCCGCAGGCGCGGGCTTCGACCAGCACCTCGCCCTCGCCGGGCGGCCGGATCGGCGCCTGCACGGTTTTCAGCGCATCATAGCCGCCGGGGCGGTCGATCTGGATCTTGCGTAGTCGTTCGGTCATGGCGGCAAGGGCGTCGGGAACCAAGGCTTACAGTAACCGATGCCGATGGCCGCCACAAAAAAGCCGCCCGAAGGCGGCTTTTCCGATGCCGGCGCGTCTTCAGCGCTGCGGCGAACGCTGCTGGCCGCGCGGCCGGTTGCCGCCGGGGGCACCGGTCTTCGGCTTCTGCGAGGCCATGCCGTGGCCTTTCAGGTGCCCCGGCTGCGCCGGTTTGCGGCGCGGCGCCTGATGGCCGGCCGGCTTGCCGCGCGGCGGGGTCAGGTCCATGCGCATCTGCGTGGTCGGTTCGAAACCGGGTTTGGCTTCCAGCGCGATGTCCTGTTTCAGCAGGCGGTTGATGGCGCGCAGCAGGCCGCCTTCGTCGGTGGCCACCAGCGAGATCGCCTCGCCGTCGGCGCCGGCGCGGCCGGTGCGGCCGATGCGGTGCACGTAATCCTCGGGCACCAGCGGCAGGTCGTAGTTGACCACCAGCGGCAGCAGCGGGATGTCCAGGCCGCGCGCGGCCACGTCGGTGGCGCACAGCACGCGCACGTCGCCGGCCTTGAAGTCGGCCAGCGCCTTCAGGCGCGCGTTCTGGCTCTTGTTGCCGTGGATGGCCAGGGCCGGGATGCCGTCCTTGGTGATCTGTTCGGCGATGCGGTTGCACAGGTGCTTGGTCTGCACGAACACCAGGATCTGGTCCTGGTAGCGTTCGCTCAGCAGCGCCAGCAGCAGTTCGCGCTTGCGGCCGGCGTCGACCGGATGCGCCAGGTGCTGCACCGTGCGCGCCACGGTGTTCTGGCTGGAGACCTGCACTTCCACCGGATTGCGCATGAACTGCAGCGCCAGCTGTTTGATCGGCGCGTCGAAGGTGGCCGAGAACAGCAGGGTCTGGCGTTGCTTCGGCACTTGGTTGAGGATCTTCTTGATCGCCGGCAGGAAGCCCATGTCGAGCATGCGGTCGGCTTCGTCCATGATCAGGGTTTCCACCCGGTGCAGCTGCGCGGTGCCGCGCTCCAGGTGGTCGATCAGGCGGCCGGGGGTGGCCACCAGGATGTCGAGGCCTTTGCCCAGCGCCATCATCTGCGGGTTCATGCTCACGCCGCCGTACATCGCGGCGGTGCGCAGGCGCAGGTGCTTGCCGTAGTCGCGGATGCTGGTGTGCACCTGCACCGCCAGTTCGCGGGTCGGCACCAGGATCAGCACGCGCGGGCCCTTGGCTTTCGGGTTCGGGGTTTCGGCCAGGCGCTGCAGGATCGGCAGGGTGAAGGCCGCGGTCTTGCCGGTGCCGGTCTGGGCGCCGCCCAGCACGTCGTCGCCGGCGAGGATGGCCGGAATGGCCTGCTGCTGGATGGCGGTGGGTTGCGTGTAGCCCTTGTCGGACAGCGCACGGACGAGCTCGGGCATCAGCCCAAGGGATTGGAATGGCATGGTTGTAGCTCCTACGAAGGCAATGCGCCTAAACACCAGCATTGCGGTACCGCTGCGCGTATGCGCCCGAGAATGGGTTCGTGTGGAGTTCAGTGCCGGAGCAAAGCGATTAGGAAACGAACCGTTTCTTTGAGCGTGTAGTGTAACCGTTCCGGCGCGGCGGCGTCGGCCCGCCTGAATCGGCCGTTCAGCGGGCCTCAGTCGGCGGCCAGCACGCGTTTGGCGTCGACGTAGTGCTTGCGCCAGTAGGGCGTGTCGAGGTTGTCCATGCGTACGGTGCCGCCCGAGCTGGGGGCGTGCACGAAGCGGCGCTCGCCGACGTAGATGCCGATGTGGCTGACGCGGCCGCCGAGGGTGTTGAAGTAGACCAGGTCGCCCGGATACAGCCGGTCGGGCTCGACCCGCGGCGCGTCGATGTCGATCAGCTCGCCGGTGGTGCGCGGCAGTTTCAGGCCGGCGCCGTTGAGGAACACGTAGTTGATCAGGCCGGAGCAGTCGAAGCCGGTTTCCGGCGAGCCGCCGCCGTAGCGGTAGGGCGTGCCGACCAAGGCCAGGGCCTGGAACAGCACGTCGTTGGCGGTGGATTTCAGGCTTTCGGGCAGTCCCGGGTCGTCCTCGCCCAAGCCGGTGACTTCCGGCGAATAGTCGCCGGCCGGGCGCTGGGGCGCGCTGGCGCAGGCCGCTAGCGCGAGCAGGAGGGCGGACAGCAGGGCGGTTTTCACGGAATTTGCTGGCATTTCGGCGCCTGAACTCGGATAATAGCCGATTGCATTGTGCCCGATTGCGGGCCGTTCCGTCACCCTACCGCTTTGGATCCGCCATGACCATCGAAAAGAATTCCGTCGTCACCTTCCATTACACCGTCGCCGAAGCCGGCCAAGCTCCGCTGGAAAGCTCGCACGAGGGCCAGCCGTTGAGCGTGCTGGTCGGTCACGGCGCCATCATCCCGGGCCTGGAGGAGGCGCTGATGGGCAAGGCCGAAGGCGATAAGGTCGAGGTCACCGTCGCGCCCGAGCAGGCCTATGGCCAGCGCCGCGAAGGCATGACCCAGCGCATTCCCAAGAAGCTGTTCAAGAACGCCAAGCTCGCCGCCGGCATGCAAGTGGTGCTGCCGACCGAAATGGGCCCGCGCGCGATGACCGTGCTGAAGGTCGGCATGACCGCGGTCGACGTCGACCTGAACCACCCGATGGCCGGCAAGTCGCTCGATTTCAGCGTCGAGATCCTCGGCGTGCGCGCCGCCAGCGAAGAAGAGATCGCGCACGGCCACGTGCACGGCGAAGGCGGCGTCCAGCACTAAGCGGACAGCCCGCAGGCCATGACCGCTCCCGCCCGGTTCGGTCCGCATGCCAGCCCCGAACGCATCGCCTGGCTCGATGCGGTTCGGGGTTTCGCGTTATGGGGCATCCTGCTGATGAACCTGGAGGCCTTCGCCGGTCCGTATCTGCAGGCGATGTCCGGCGTCGATCCGACGCTGTCCGGCGTCGACCGCCTGGCCGACGCGTTCGTGTACGTGTTCGTGCAGGGCAAGTTCTGGACCCTGTTCGCGCTGCTGTTCGGCGTCGGCTTCGCGCTGATGCAGGACGGCGCGCAGCGCGCACGTGCCGATTTCACCCTGGTCTACAGCCGCCGGCTGATGGCCTTGGCGGCGTTCGGGCTGGCGCACGCCCTGCTGCTCTGGGAGGGCGATATCCTGTTCACCTACGCCGTGGCCGGCGCCGTGCTGCTCTGGCGCGTGCGCGAAGGCGGCGTGCCGCGCGCATCGCGCATCGCGCTGGCGTATGCCGCGCCCTTGCTGTTGATCGCCATGATGGGCTTGCTCGATGCCGGCCCGGCCGAGCCGCAGGCCTTGGCCGAAGCCATCGCGCGCGATGCCCGCACCCAAGGCGCCAGCAGCTACGCCGAGGTCACGGCCTGGCGCGTGGACAAGTTCCTGCAGAATCTGGGCGGCTTGGTGGTGGTGTTGCCGATGGCGGTGGCGATGTTCGCCTTGGGCGTGCGCCTGCACCGCGCCGGATTCACCCGGCCGCCCGAGCGCGCGACGCGCGCCGATGCGCTGCGCGCGCTGGCCTTTTTCGCCGCCGGGTTGGCGCTGGTCCTGGTCGGTACCGGCATTTCGTCCAGCGTCGATCCGCTGCGCATCGACCTGCGCTCGGCCGCGGTCACCATCCTCAATCTGCTCGGCGCGCCGATGATGTGCCTGGGCTACTTCTTCGCCCTGCGCTGGTTGTGGGGCCGCGCCGCCGGCCGCCGGTTGCTCGAGCGCCTGGCGCCGGCGGGGCGGATGGCGCTCAGCAACTACCTTGGCCAGTCGCTGCTGTGCACCGCGCTGTTCTACGGCTACGGCGCCGGCCTGTTCGGGCAGTTGCCGCGCGCCTGGCAGATTCCGTTCGCGTGCGCCGTGTTCGGCGCGCAACTGGCGTTCAGCCGTTGGTGGCTGGCGCGCTTCGGCATGGGCCCGATGGAGCATCTCTGGCGCCGGCTGACTTACGGCGCGCGGCCGAAGTTTGTATCATAGGGGCAGTCCATCACGCGGCGTGCCATGTCCCAGTCTTCGGAAGATGTCCTGATCCTCGGCGGCGGCGTCATCGGCCTCAGCTGCGCCCTGTTCCTG
>CAZRXZ010000028.1:0-1604 GCA_964604095.1 uncultured Arenimonas sp.
TTAAGCCCATGGCACTGATCATCCATTCCGTCTGCATCAACTGCGACGTCTGCGAGCCGGCCTGCCCGAACCAGGCGATCCGCCAGGGCGAGGACATCTACGTCATCGACCCGGATCGTTGCACCGAGTGCGTCGGCCATTTCGACGAGCCGCAATGCGTGGTGGTGTGCCCGGTCGAGTGCATCGAGAAAGATCCGGCCCATCCGGAAACCGAGGCGCAGTTGTTGCACAAATTGCAGCGTCTGCAGGAGGAAAGCCCATGAACATCCGTGTCCTGCTGTTGTTGGCGCTGCTGCCGCTGTCGCCGGTATCCGAGGCCGCTTCGGCCAAACCGCGCCAGCATGCCATCGCCTCGGCGCACGCCTTGGCCACCGAGGCCGGCTTGGACGTGCTGGCCCGGGGCGGCAACGCCTTCGACGCCGCGGTGGCGGTGTCGAGCACGCTGTCGGTGGTCGAGCCGATCAGCTCGGGCCTGGGCGGCGGCGGCTTCTTCCTGCTGCACGAGGCCAAGACCGGCCGCGACCGCTTCATCGACGCGCGCGAGACCGCGCCGGCCGCGGCCACGCCCGACAAATACCTGGACG
Source organism: uncultured Arenimonas sp. (assembly GCA_964604095.1). Taxonomy (GTDB): domain Bacteria; phylum Pseudomonadota; class Gammaproteobacteria; order Xanthomonadales; family Xanthomonadaceae; genus Arenimonas. Next base: position 585 of record CAZRXZ010000028.1, read on the forward strand.
CCGCCGGCGGCTTCGACCGCGACCGCGCGACCAACGGGCCGTGGTCGGCCGGCATTCCCGGCCTGCCTGCGGGTCTGGTGCATCTGGCGCGCGAACACGGGCGGCTGCCGCTGTCGCAGTCGCTGGCGCCGGCCATCCGCATCGCGCGCGAGGGCTTTCCGGTCTACGAACGCCTGGCCAAGGGCTATGCCGCCCGCCGCGAGGTGATGGAGCGCTACCCCGGCACCCGCGCCGTGTTCCTGGCCGACGGCGATCCGCCGGAGGTCGGCGAGATCCTGCGCCAGCCGGACCTGGCGCGCACCCTGGAGTTGCTGGCGGCCAAGGGCCACGACGGCTTCTACCGCGGCGAGGTGGCCGGCAAACTGCTGGCCGGCGTCGCCGCCGAAGGCGGGCAGTGGCAATCGGCCGAATTGGCCGCATACCGCGTGCGCGAGCGCCAGCCGCTGCGCTTCAGCTATGACGGCTGGACCGTGGTGACCGCGCCGCCACCGTCTTCCGGCGGCATCGCGTTGGCGCAGATGCTGCAGATCCTGGAGCCCTGGGATCTTTCGGCGCTGCCGCCGGCGCAGCGCGTGCATCTGGTCACCGAAGCCATGCGCCGCGCGTTCCGCGACCGCACCTTCTTCCTCGGCGATCCGGATTTCGTGCGCATTCCGCAACGCACGCTGACCAGCCGCGATTACGCCGCCGGTCTGCGCGCCACCATCCATCCCGGCAAGGCCACGCCGAGCGACCTGCTGTCGGGCCAGCCGACGCCGATGGAAGACGAAGACACCACCCATTTCTCGATCATCGACGCCGAGGGCAACCGCGTGGCCGGCACCCAGACCGTCAACCTGCTGTTCGGTTCGGGGCTGGTGGCGCCGGGCACCGGCGTGCTGCTGAACAACGAGATGGACGATTTCGCGCTCAAGCCCGGCGAGCCCAACGCCTTCGGTGTGATGGGGTTCGAGGCCAATGCGCCCGTGCCCGGCAAGCGCATGCTCAGTTCGATGACGCCGACCTTCATGGAATCGCCCG
>CAZRXZ010000028.1:1704-8697 GCA_964604095.1 uncultured Arenimonas sp.
TCCAGCGACAGCTGGGGCAACCTGCAGACCGTGGAATGGGATCTGAAAACCAATACGCTGCAAACCGGCAGCGACCCCCGCAATCCGGTCGGCCTCGGCAAAACCGTCGATGCCGCCAAGAAGGTGAAACCATGAAAGCCTGGTCCTTGCTCGGCAATTCGCAGAAACTCGACGGCGGCGCCATGTTCGGCAACGCCCCCAAGGCCATGTGGGAGAAATGGGTCACGGTCGACGCCTTGAACCGCATCGACCTGGCCTGCCGCGCCCTGCTGGTGGACGGCCTGAACGGCAAGCGCGTGCTGTTCGAAACCGGCGTCGGCGCCTTTTTCGAGCCGAAGCTGCGCGAACGCTACGGCATCCAGGAGGCCGAGCATGTGTTGCTGGCCGAGCTGGCCAAGGCCGGGTTCCGCCACGAGGACATCGATGTGGTGGTGCTCTCGCACCTGCACTTCGACCACGCCGGCGGCCTGCTGGCGCCCTGGGCCGAAGGCCAGCCGCCGCGCCTGCTGTTCCCGAACGCCACCTTCGTGGTCGGCGCCGAGCATTGGCGGCGCGCGCAGGCGCCGCACCCGCGCGACCGCGCCAGCTTCGTGCCGGAGCTGAATGCGTTGCTGGCGGCCAGCGGTCGCCTGGAGTTGGTCGAGGGCGAGCAGGCGCCCAGCCTCGGCGAGACCGTGCGCTTCCATCATTCCGACGGCCATACCCCGGGCCTGTTGCTGGCCGAAATCCGCGGCCAGTCCGAATCGGTGGTGTTCTGCGCCGACCTGATTCCCGGCCGGGCCTGGGTGCATCTGCCGATCACCATGGGCTATGACCGCAACGCCGAACTGGTGATCGACGAAAAACGCGCGTTCCTGGCCGATATGCTGGCGCGCGGTGTTACCCTGTTCTTCACCCACGACGCCGACGTCGCCGCCGCCGACCTGGTCTGCGACGACAAGGGCCGCTATTCCACCACCGATGCCCGGGCCGTGTGGGCCGCGCATCCCCTGTAAAGGAGCAATGCCATGATTTCGATGCTGTACGCCGGCCTGTGCACGCTGTTGGTGATCTACCTGGCCCTGCGCGTGGTCAAGCTGCGCCGCGAGCACGGCGTCGGCCTCGGCCATGGCGGCAACATGCAGCTGCTGCAGGCCACGCGCGCGCACGCCAACGCCACCGAGAACATGCCGCTGGCGCTGATCCTGCTCGGCTCGCTGGAACTGACCGGCTATCCGCCGTCGGTGATCCATACCTTCGGCGGCGTGTTCCTGTTCTCGCGCCTGCTGCATGCCTGGGGCGTCAGCCGCAACGAAGGCTATTCACGCGGACGCTTCTGGGGCATGACCCTGACCTGGCTGCCGATGATCGTGATGGCGGTGTTCGCCATCGTCGGCTCGCTCAGCGCACAGGTGCCGCGCTTCCAGTAAGCGCAGAAAAAAGGCCGCGTGAGCGGCCTTTTTCCATATGCCGGTCGGCGTCATTCGCCGATGTCTTCGGCCCAGAGCGCCGGCTTGTTACGCATGAAATCCCGCATCAGGCCGATGCAGCGTTCATCCTGACGCACGTCCAGCGCCACGCCGTGGCCGCATAGCCAGCGCTCTTCGCCCATGAACGAGCGGTTCTCGCCGATGACCACGGTCGGGATGCCGTACAGCACGATGGCGCCGCTGCACATGGGGCAGGGCGAGAGGGTGGTGTACAGCGTGCATTCCCGGTAGAAGCGGGCGCTGCGGCGGCCGGCGTTCTCCAAGGCGTCCATTTCGGCGTGCAGCACCGTGCTCCCGTTCTGCACGCGCCGGTTGTGGCCTCGGCCGACGATCGCGCCGTCGTGCACCAGCACCGAACCGATCGGGATGCCGCCCTCGGCTAGGCCGAGCTCGGCTTCTTCGATGGCGGCGAGCAGGAACGGATCCATGGCGGTTCTCCTGGCGGATGGCATATGTCGATTAAATACCAAAGCGCCGGCATCGGCAACGTTACGCCCGCTGGCATCCGGGCATGAAAAACCCGCCATGCGGCGGGTTTTCCGGTTCATCGCGGAAGCGCGGTTCAGGCCGCTTCGGCTTCGGCCTTGCGCGGGCCGTTCAGCAGCGCGTGGCGCACGTGCTCGATCACCAGGTCGATCTCTTCGCTGGTGATGTTGAAGTGCGGGGTGAAGCGCAGCGAGTTGGTGCCGCCGTGGATCACGCCGATGCCGCGTTCGCGCATGTATTCCTCGGTCGAGCCGGCGCCGTAGCACTTGAAGCGCGGGTCGAGTTCGCAGCTGAACAGCAGGCCGGTGCCCTGGACCTTGGTGATCAGGCCGCCGAGCTCGGCTTTCAGCGCGTTCAGCTTGTCGACCGCTTCACGGCCGCGTTCGCGGATGTTGGTGCGCACGTCCGGGGTCAACTGGCCCAGCACGGTGGCGGCGATGTCCATCGCGCGCGGGTTGGTGGTCATGGTGTTGCCGTAGGTGCCCTTGGCGTAGGTCTTGGCCGCGCGTTCGTTCACCGCCAGCACCGACAGCGGGTACTGTCCGCCGTTCAGGGCCTTGGAGTAGGTTTCCATGTCCGGCGCTTCCAGGTGTTCGAAGCCCGGGTAGTCGACGATCGACAGGGTGCCTTGGGCGCGGATGCCGGCCTGGATGGAATCGACCAGCAGGAAGGTGCCATGGGCCTTGGTCAGCTCGCGCGCCACGGCGTAGAATTCCGGCGGCACGGCGCGGCCCGGATCGCCTTCGCCCATCACCGGCTCCAGGAACATGGCTTCGATGTACCAGCCGTTGGCGTCGGCGTCGGCGAACGCCTTTTTCAGGCCGTCGATGGAATACGGCTCGATGGTGATCAGTTGGTCGTTGTGGTGCTGGTAGCTGGCCAGGTTGGCCAGGTAGGCCTTGCGCGAGGAGTCCGAGTACAGCGCCGGTAGCTCGGTGCGGCCGTGGAACGCGCCCTGCACGGCGATGCGCTTGACGCGCTTGCCGGCGTGGCGTGCGCCCGGGTCGGTCATCAGCTTGGCGTTGGTGTCGGCGATGCGGCCGGCCAGCGAAACCGATTCCGAGCCGGAGTTCAGGGTCAGGAAGCGGGCGTACGGGCAGGCGCCGCGGCTGTGGCCGATTTCGGCGCGCAGGGCGCGGACCACACGCAGCTGCGACAGGCTCGGCGACATGATGTTGGCCATCACCTGCGGCTTGGCCATGCTGGCCAGCACCTGTTCCGGGGTATGGCCGAAGCCGAGCATGCCGTAACCGCCGGAATCGTGCAGCACGCGGCCTTTCAGGGTGATGATCCAGGGGCCGGCGGCGGCGATGGCGACGTACGGATTGACCGCGTCATCGGGATAGAAGTTGACGAAGCCGGCCTGCACCGCGTCGATCTGGGCCTGCTCGTCGGCGTCGGCCAGGTCCGGGAATTCCGCGACCAGGGCCGGGAACGCGGCGGCGGCGCGCTCGGCGGCCACGGTCAGTTCCGGGAAGCGGGCGGCCAGACGGACCAAGGTGGCGTCGTCCAGGCCTTGGGTGCGGACGGTGCCGGCGCGTGCGCGCAGGGGGTTCAGGATTTCCAGGATGCTCATGTGTCGACTCCGGCGGCTGGGCCGCTTTATGGTTATCAGTACAGCAAACCGCGATTTTACCATGCGGGTTTTCGCGCCGTAACCCCCGGCGGGCGGAATCAACCACTTAGGCTACAATAGTCGGCTTATTCCGGAGCCCCATGAAGAAGTCCGATTTCCATTTCGACCTGCCGCCCGAGCTGATCGCCCAGGCGCCTTTGCCCAACCGCAGCGATTCCCGGCTGTTGCTGGTGCCGCCGGGCGGCGCCGCGTTCGAAGACCGCCGCTTCCGCGACCTGACCGACCTGCTGCGCCCCGGCGACCTGCTGGTGTTCAACGACACCCGGGTGATTCCGGCGCGGCTGTACGGACGCAAGCAGACCGGCGGCGAAGTCGAGATCCTGATCGAGCGCCTGTTGCCGGGGCAGGAGGTGCGGGCCCAGATCGGCGCCTCCAAGTCGCCCAAGCCGGGCAGCGGCATCACCCTGCAGGACGGTACGCGCATCACCGTGCTCGGCCGCGACGGCGGCTTCTATCTCCTGCGCTTCGAGACCGAGGAGCCGGTCGAGACCGTGCTCAACCGGATCGGCAAGCTGCCGCTGCCGCCGTACATCCAGCGCGCCGCCGATGCCGACGACGACAGCCGCTACCAGACCGTGTTCGCCCGCCACGCCGGCGCGGTCGCGGCGCCCACCGCCGGCCTGCATTTCGACGAAGCGCTGTTGGCGGCACTGGCGGCCAAGGGCGTGCAGGTCGGGCATGTGACCCTGCATGTCGGCGCCGGCACCTTCCAGCCGATGCGCGCCGAGCACGTCAAGGACCACGTGATGCACCGCGAGTGGCTGAACGTGGGCGCCGAGCTGTGCGCCCGCATCCAGGCCACCCGCGCCGCCGGCGGCCGGGTGGTCGCGGTCGGCACCACGGTGCTGCGCGCGCTGGAAAGCGCGATGGCCGACGGCGAGGTGCGGCCGTTCGCCGGCGACACCCAGATCTTCATCTTCCCCGGTTACCGCATCCGCAGCATCGACGCGCTGGTCACCAATTTCCATCTGCCGGAAAGCACCCTGCTGATGCTGGTCTCGGCCTTCGCCGGCAAGGACCGCATCTTCGCCGCCTACCGGCACGCGGTGGCGCAGCGCTACCGCTTCTTTTCCTATGGCGACGCGATGTTGCTGTTTCCCGGAGACGCGCCATGAGCCGCATGCAATTCCGTAAATTCGGCCAGGACGGCAACGCCCGCCGCGGCGAGCTGACGTTCCCGCGCGGCAGCGTGCAGACCCCGGCGTTCATGCCGGTGGGCACCTACGGGTCGGTCAAGGCCATGAAGCCGCAGGACATCCTGGACACCGGCGCCGAGATCATCCTCGGCAACACCTTCCATCTGTACCTGCGGCCCGGGCTGGAGGTGATCGAGGCGCACCGCGGACTGCACGATTTCACCCAATGGCAGAAGCCGATCCTGACCGATTCCGGCGGCTTCCAGGTCTGGTCGCTGGCCAAGCGCCGGAAGATCACCGAGCAGGGCGTCACCTTCGCCTCGCCGGTGGACGGCGCCAAGGTCTTCATCGGCCCCGAGGAGAGCATGCGCATCCAGCGCGTGCTCGGCTCCGACATCGTGATGATCTTCGACGAATGCACGCCGTATCCGGCCACCGAGATCGTGGCGCGCAAATCCATGGAGCTGTCGCTGCGCTGGGCCGAGCGCTCCAAGCGCGCGCACGAGGGCAACGACGCGGCGCTGTTCGGCATCGTGCAGGGCGGGGTGTATCCGCATCTGCGCACGGCCTCGGCCGAAGGCCTGCAGGCGATCGGCTTCGACGGCTATGCGGTCGGCGGCCTGGCCGTGGGCGAACCGGCGCACGAGCGCGAACAGACGCTGTCGGCGATCTGCCCGCAGCTGCCGGACGACAAGCCGCGCTACCTGATGGGCGTCGGCAAGCCGGAGGACATCGTCGAGGCGGTCGCGCGCGGCATCGACATGTTCGATTGCGTGATGCCGACCCGCAACGCCCGCAACGGCCACTATTTCACGCGCCAGGGCCAGGTCCGCATCCGCAACGCGCGCTACGAGAAGGACCTGTCGCCGATCGAGCCGGGCTGCGCCTGCTACACCTGCACGCACGGCTTCACCCGCGCCTACCTGCGCCACCTGGACCGCTGCAACGAGATCCTGGCCTCGATGCTGGCCACCATCCATAACCTGCATTATTACCAGCAGCTGATGCGCGAAATCCGCCAAGCCATTGAAAACCAATCGTTCGAGGCCTTCCGCGACGCGTTCTACCGGGCCCGCGTGCAGCCTTGAAAAGGCCAAGCGCGGACCCACTTATGTCATAATCGACCCTCAGTTTTCACGACCAAATCAAGGATTTCCGACCATGTCCCTGCTCGATCTGATCATTTCCCCGGCCGCCGCCCAGGCCGCTCCCGCCCAGCAAGGCAGCCCGATGTCGCTGTTGATCATGATGGTGCTGTTCTTCGCGGTGTTCTACTTCATGGCCATCCGTCCGCAGATGAAGCGCGCCAAGGAACACCGCGCGCTGCTGGCCGGCCTGTCCAAGGGCGACGAAGTGATCATGGCCGGCGGCATCGCCGGGCGCGTGGACGAGCTGGGCGAGAGCTTCGCCAGCGTCGAGGTCGCCGACGGCGTCAAGATCAAAGTGCAGAAGAACGCCATCACCGCCGTGCTGCCGAAGGGCAGCCTGAAGTCCGCCTGATCCATCTGAAGGGCTTCGGCCCGGGTTTCCGCCATGCTTGAATTTCCGAAGTGGAAGTACGCCGTGATGTTCCTGGTGCTGTTCGCCAGCGCCTTGTATTCCCTGCCCAACCTGTACCCGAAGCAGCCGGCCGTGCAGATCAGCGTCACCCGCGGCGCGATCGAGGACGGTCTGTCCGACCGCATCGCGCAACGGCTGAAGGCCGAAGGCATCGCCGGTGCGGTCGTCGCCCCGGACGGTGACGGCCTGATCGTGCGCCTGGCCGGCACCGACGCCCAGACCAAGGCCGCCGAAGCGCTGAAGCAGGAGCTGGGCAGCCGCTACACGGTGGCGCTGAACCTGGCGTCGAGCGTGCCGTCCTGGCTGTCGGGCCTCGGCGGCAAGCCGATGACCCTGGGCCTGGACCTGCAGGGCGGCGTGCACTTCCTGATGGAGGTCGACCAGAAGGCCGCGCTGGAGAAGCGCGAGAACGCCTATCTGGACGAAATCCGCGGCACCCTGCGCGAAGCCAAGGTCGGCGATTACGACGCCAGCCGCGGCGTGGACGGCATCGCCATCCGCTTCAAGACCGCGCAGGAGCTGCTGCGGGCCGAAAGCCTGCTGATGAAGGCGTTCCCGACCCTGCTGTTCACCCAGCCGGAGAACGGCAACGGCCTGCTGCTCAAGGCCCAGGCCACGCCGGCCGAGGCCAAGCGCATCGCCGACGGCGCGGTGGACCAGAACATCACCATCCTGCGCAACCGCATCGACGCGCTCGGCGTGTCCG
>CAZRXZ010000029.1:0-8569 GCA_964604095.1 uncultured Arenimonas sp.
AGGCATGGCCCAGATCCTGGGCCAGCACCACGCCGCCGAAGCCGGCATGGCCGAAGTCCGCGGCATTCAGCAGGATGCGTCCGAAATCGCCGACCCGGCTGACGTGGATGCGCGCGATCGGCGTCGGCGGCACCGACAGCCGGGACAGCACGCCCAAGCCCGACAGCACCGCCAGCGAGCGCTGCGCCAAGGCCAGCTTGCGTTGGTCGAACCCGGTCGGCGCCTGCGGCGAATCGGCCGCCTCGACCAAGGCTACCGACAGGCCGCTGCCGGCCAGCGCGCAGGCCAGGCTGGAGCCCACCAGTCCGCCGCCGACGATGGCGATATCGAGGTTTTCGGGATGCGGTGCCGACACGGGGACTCTCAGGGCGGAACGGATAAGGTATTCTATTACCGATCGCATTTACCCGTCTCGAGAACCGCATGAGCAACCGTCCTTTCGCCCTCAATCTCACCGTGCTGGCCGGCATGATCCTGGCCGTGGCGTTGACCCGCCTGATTCCGCATCCGCCGAACTTCTCGCCGGTCGAGGCGATGGCCCTGTTCGGCGGCGCGTATTTCGCGCGCCGCGGCCTGGCCGTGCTGGTGCCGCTGGTGGCGATGTTCGTCTCGGACCTGGCCCTGGGCCTGATGATGGGCGGCGAATACTTCCAGTACTTCGTGTCGGCCGGCTTCCTGCTGGTGTACGCCACCCTCGCCGGCCTGACCCTGATGGGCTTCGGCCTGCGCGGCCGGGTGTCCACCGCGCGCGTGACCGGCTACGGCGTGGCCGGTTCGCTGCTGTTCTTCGCGGTCACCAATTTCGGCTCCTGGCTGGGCTCGGCGATGTATCCGCAAACCGCCGCCGGCCTGGCCGCCGCCTATGTGGCCGGTCTGCCGTTCCTGGCCAACGGCCTGATCGGCACCTTGTTCTACTCCCTGTTGCTGTTCGGCGGCTTCGAACTGCTGAAACAGCGCCTGCCGGCCCTGCGCGCGCACGCCGCCTGATGGGCAACCGCCTGTCCAAGATCTACACCAAGACCGGCGACGACGGCACCACCGGCCTGGGCGACGGCACGCGTGTTTCCAAGGACTCGGCCCGCGTCAGCGCCTACGGCACGGTCGATGAAGCCAATTCGGCCATCGGCCTGGTGCTGGCCTGCGAACTGCCCGAGGACGTGCGCGGCCTGCTGGTGTCGGTGCAGCACCACCTGTTCGATCTGGGCGGCGAACTGTGCATTCCCGGCCACGCCGCCATTTCCGAAACCGACATCGAGGACCTGGAGCGCCACCTCGACGCCTTCAACGCCGATTTGCCGCCCCTGAAGGACTTCATCCTGCCCGGCGGCGGCTTGGCCGCCAGCCACTGCCATCTGGCGCGCACCATCTGCCGGCGCGCCGAACGCGAAACCGTCACCCTGTCGCGCCACGATGCGGTGCGGCCGGAAGCGATCCGCTACCTGAACCGGCTGTCCGACCTGCTGTTCGTGCTGGCCCGCGTGCTGGCCCGGGCCAGCGGCCACGGCGAAGTGCTCTGGCGGCACGACCGCCGCAAGGCTTAAGCCGGGCGGAAATCCAGCGCCGCGGAATTGATGCAGTAACGCAGCCCGGTCGGCGGCGGGCCATCGGGAAACACGTGCCCCAGATGCGAGCCGCAACCGGCACAGCAGACCTCCACCCGGCGCATGCCGTGGCTGGCATCCTCCTTCAGCACCAGGCAATCGGCATCCACCGGCCGGAAATAGCTCGGCCAGCCGCTGCCGGAGTCGAACTTGGCCTCGGAACCGAACAGCGCCCGGGCGCAGGCCACGCAGTGGTAGCGGCCGTCGGCGTGGTGATCCCAGTATTTTCCGCTGAACGGCGGTTCGGTCGCCGAGCACCGGCAGACCGCGTATTGCTCGGGCGTCAGCCGATTGCGCCATTGCGCATCCGAGGTGTCTTCCACGGCCATGTTCCGCTCCTGACTAAATCCTGCCTGACGGGGTAAGATAACGCATATTTCCCGACGGGGCCCCGCGTGCGCCACAGCCAACTCTTCCTCGCCTGTCTGGCACTCCTGGCCGCCGGCCGCAGCCAAGGCCAGACCGCGGCCGACGCCACCGTCTGGCCGCAATGCGCCAATCCCGAAGCCCTGCCGCTGTTCCAGGCGCTGAACGCCGGCTCCGGCGACGCGGACGGCGCCACCGAAATCAGTTCGGAGACTTTCGACATCGGCAAGGTCGGCGAATCGGTGTTCGAAGGCGGCGTGGAAATGCGCCGGGGCGCGGAATGGCTGGGCACCGACAGCCTGCGCTACGACCACGCCAGCGGCGCCTACGTGACCGCCGGCGGCGTGCGCTTCCAGAACGCCAGCCTGCGCATGCGCGCCGAAACCGCCGCCGGCAACGACAAGACCGGCGCGCTGGAGATGACCGGCCTGCGCTACCAGCTGAACGCCGGCAACGGCAACGGCGGCGCCGACAAGGCCCAGGTGCAGGACAAGGACAGCGTGCTGAGCCAGGCCGACTTCTCCACCTGCCCGCCCGATGACAAACAATGGCAGTTCGTGGCCGGGGAAATCGCCATCGACGAAGACAGCCGCCAAGGCACCGCCCGCAACGTGCGCCTGCAGATCGGCAAGGTGCCGATCTTCTGGCTGCCGGTGATGCGCTTCCCGACCGACAGCGCGCGCGCCAGCGGCGTGCTGGCCCCGCGCATCGGACAGGACGGCCTGAACGGCCTCGATGTGTCGTTGCCGGTGTACCTGAACCTGGCGCCCAACTACGACGCGACCCTGACCCCGCGCTATTTCAGCGAGCGCGGCTTCATGCTGGGCGGCGAATTCCGCTACCTGTTCGAACGCAACCAGGGCGAATTCAACGGCACCTATCTGCCCGGCGACGACCTGCGCGGCGGCGACCGCTACCTGCTGTCTTGGCAGCATTTCACGGCGATGAGCAGCGCCTGGCACTTCCGCAGCGACCTGAACCGCGCCAGCGACGGCTTCTATTTCTCCGACTTCGGCGAAAGTATCCGCGAAACTTCGACCGCCCTGCTGCAGAGCCAGGCCGGCTTCTACGGCCGCGGCAAGTACTGGAACATGGAGCTGAGCGCGTCGAACTGGGAAATCGCCAACCCGACCCAGGCGCCCGGCTCGGAACCCTACCGACGGCTGCCGCGCCTGGCACTGCACGGCAACAAGCCGGTCCGGCCATGGCTGGAAGCCGGCCTGAACGCCGAAGCGGTGGCGTTCCAGCACGACCAACTCGACGACGGCCGCCGACTGGACGTCTCCCCCTATGTGAAATTCCCGCTCAAAGGCGCGTTCTGGTATGCCACCCCGAGCTTCAGCTGGCGGCAGACCGAATATTGGATCGACGAAGATCCGTCCGATCCGGCCGCGGAATCCCGGCTCTCGCGCGGCATGGGCATCTTCAGCCTGGACGCCGGCGCGTATTTCGAACGGCCGTTGGCCTTGGCCGGCCAGGACTTCATCCAGACCCTGGAACCGCGCCTGTATTACCTGAACGTGCCGTACCGCGACCAGAGCGCCATTCCCGCCTTCGACACCCAGCCGCTGACCTTCATGTGGCCGTCGTTGTTCCGCGAGAACCGCTACGGCGGCGCCGACCGCCAGGCCGACGCCGACCAGCTGACCCTGGCCGTGACCAGCCGATTCATGAGCACCGAAACCGGCAAGGAGCGGATGAACCTCAGCCTGGGCCGGATCACTTATTTCGAGGCCCCGCGCGTGTACCTGCCGGGCGAAGCACCGCTGCCGGCGGACGGCTCGGCCTGGGTCGCGGAAGCGAACCTGCGCTTGAGCGACGAATGGCAGATCGGCCTGACCCAGCACTGGAACCCGGCCGACCGCCAGACCGAGCTGTCCTCGCTGCGCGGCTATTGGTCGCTGCCCAGCGGCCTGCAGCTGAACGCCGGATACCGCTATCGGGCCGGATTCGCGGAACAAACCGATTTTTCCTTTGTCGTACCGGTGGGCGAACGCTGGCGCGTGCTCGGCCGCTGGGACTACTCCCTGCGCGACGACCGCAACCTGGAATCGCTGCTGGGACTGGAATGGCGAAGCTGCTGCCTGGCGTTCCGCGTGTTCGGCCGGAAATACATCCGCAGCTTCGACAGCCGGGAGAACGTGGGCGTGTTCCTGGAGCTGGAGTTGAACGGCTTGGGCCGTATCGGCAGCAAGCCGGAACTGTTCCGCGATAATGGTATCCTAGCGTATTGATGCATCACCCCGAACCCGAACCCTTCCGGAGCGCTCCATGTCCGTCGCACGCAACTCCCTGGCCCTCTGCCTGCTCCTGACCGGCCTGCTTCCGGCCGGCTTCGCCGCCGCCCAGGACCCGGCCCCGGCCACCATGGCCCTCGACAGCATCGCCGCGGTGATCGACGAGGACGTGATCCTGCGCAGCGAGCTCGACCGCGCGGTCGGCAACATCAAGAGCCAGTACGCGCGCCAGCAGGGCCAGCTGCCGCCGGACAACGTGCTGGAGCGCCAGGTGCTGGAACGCCTGACCGTCCAGCGCCTGCAGATCAACCGCGCCAAGGAAATCGGCATCCGCGTCTCCGACGACGAACTCAACCAGGTGATCCAGAGCATCGCCGCCTCCAACAAGATGACGCCCGAGCAGTTCCAGCAGCGTCTGGCCCAGGAAGGCCTGCCGTTCGAGGACTACCGCAGCAACCTGCGCGACGAACTGCTGCAGCAGCGCCTGCGCCAAAGCTACGTGCAGAGCCGCGTGCAGGTCAGCGAAAGCGAAGTCGAGCAGTTCCTCTCGGCGCAGAAGGCCGCCGGTCCGGAAGTGCGCCTGGCCAACATCCTGGTGGCGTTGCCGGAAAGCCCGAGCGCCGAGCAGGTCGCCACCGCCAAGCGCAAGATCGACGGCATCCGCGACCTGGTGGGCAAAGGCGAAATGAGCTTCCAGGCCGCCGCCATCCGCTACTCCGACGCGCAGAACGCGCTCGACGGCGGCGAGATCGGCTGGCGCGGCTTCGACGCCATCCCGCCGCAGTACACCGCCATGATCTCGGCGATGAAGCCCGGCGAAGTCTCGCAGGCGATCCGCGGCCCGAACGGCTACCAGCTGATCCAGCTGGTGGAGACGCGCGACGCCGCCGCCGTCACCGAAATCACCCAATTCCGCGCGCAGGCCATCCTGATCGACCCGAACAGCGTCGGCGGCAACGAAGTGGCGCGCCAACGCGCCGAGGAGCTGCGCGCCCGCCTGGCCAAAGGCGAGGACATGGCCGTGCTGGCCAAGGAGTTCTCCAGCGCCGACCTCAACGCCGAAGCCGGCGGCATCCTGGACTGGTTCACCCAGAACCAGTGGGGCGGCCAGATCGGCGGCCAGATGGCGGCGCTGAAGGACGGCGAGATCTCGCCCGTGATCGAAAGCGATGCCGGCTACCTGATCGTCAAGCGCCTGGCGCAACGCAGCGTCGACGCCAATGCCGACGCCAAACGCCAGAAAGCGCGCGAAACCATCGGCCAGCGCAAGGCGGAAGAGGAATACGAACGTTTCCTGCGCCAATTGCGCTCTGAAGCCTTCGTCGAGTCCCGTCTGCCGAAAATCTGATGACCGGACGCCCCCGTCTGGCCGTGGTGGCCGGCGACCCCGCCGGCATCGGGCCCGAACTGTGCGTCCGGCTCGCGCACCGCGCGCACGATACCGAGCTGACCGTACTGGCCGACCCGGACACGCTCCTGGCGGCCGCCGAGGCCATCGGCCTGCCCCTGCGCTGCAAAGCCCCCGGCCAGCCCTGCGGCGCGGGTGAGCTGGCCGTGCTGCCGTTTCCGGTTCCGCACCCCGTGCGCTTCGGGCAACTGGATCCGCCCAACTCCGCGACCGTGATCGCCGCCCTGCGCCATGCCGGCGCCGCCTGCCTGCGCGGCGAATTCGACGGTCTGGTGACCGGTCCGGTGCACAAGGCCGCGGTCAACGCCGCCGGCATCGCCTACACCGGCACCACCGAACTGCTGGCCGAGCAGGCCGGCGCCGAGGTGGTGATGATGCTGGCCAATCCGCAGCTGCGGGTGGCGCTGGCCACCACCCACCTGCCCTTGCGTGCGGTCGCCGACGCCATCACGCCGGCGTTGCTGGAACGCGTGCTGCGCATCACCCGCGGCGCGCTGCAGACGCAGTTCGGCATCGCCGACCCGGACATCCACGTGCTGGGCCTGAATCCGCATGCCGGCGAACAGGGCGTGCTCGGGCACGAGGAAACCGACATCATCGTACCGGTGCTGGAGCGCCTGCGCGCCGAGGGCTTCCGCCTGCAGGGCCCGTTGCCGGCCGACACCGCCTTCCTGCCGGCGCGCCTGGCGCAGGCCGATGCGGTGCTGGCCATGTACCACGACCAAGGCCTGCCGGTACTGAAATTCAGCGGCTTCGAGCAGGCCGTCAACATCACCCTCGGCCTGCCCTACCCGCGCGTGGCGGTCGATCACGGCACCGCCCTGGAACTGGCCGGCAAAGGCAGCGCCAGCGACGGCAGCCTGTGGCAGGCCGTGCAGCTGTGCCGCCGGCTGGCGCGTGGAGGAGATACCGCATGAGCCATTTCAAGGCCCCGCCGAAGAAGAACCTCGGCCAGCACTTCCTGACCGACCGCGGCATCATCGAGCACATCGTGCACGCGGTCGATCCGCGCCCGGGCGACAACCTGGTGGAGATCGGCCCGGGCCAGGGCGCCATCACCTTCCCACTGCTGAAGAAGCACGGCAAGCTGACCGTGATCGAATTCGACCGCGACCTGATCACGCCGCTGAGCGAAGCCGCGCACGGCGTCGGCGAGCTCACCATCGTGCACAAGGACGTCCTGCAGGTCGATTTCGACAAGCTGGCCGGCGAAGGCCGCATCCGCCTGGTCGGCAACCTGCCCTACAACATCTCCACGCCGATCCTGTTCCACGTGCTCGAACACTGCCTGCATGTGCGCGACATGCATTTCATGCTGCAGAAGGAAGTGGTCGACCGCATGGCGGCCGCCCCGGGCGGCAAGGTCTACGGCCGGCTGAGCGTGATGCTGCAGGCGGTGTGCGAGGTGACGCCGCTGTTCGACGTGCCGCCGCAGAGCTTCAATCCGCCGCCGAAGGTGGATTCGGCCGTGGTGCGGCTGGTGCCGCGCGACCCGGCCGGCATCGGCATCCGCGACCACGCCCTGTTCGAGGCCGTGGTGCGCGACGCCTTCGCCCAGCGCCGCAAGACCCTGCGCAACGCGCTCGGCAAGCTGTGCACGGCCGAACAGCTGCAGGCGGTCGGCATCAAGCCGGAGACGCGCGCCGAGCAATTGCCGGTGGCCGACTTCATCCGCTTGGCCAACCACCTGGCCGCCGGCGGCTGAAGCACCCGGCGCGAGCCCGCCGCAGGGCGGCGGGGTATAATGGCCGGGACTGAAATTTTGGAACACCCCCATGACGACGTATGCCATCGGCGACCTGCAGGGTTGCTATGACGTGCTCGCGCGCCTGCTCGAACATATCCGCTTCGACCCGGCCCAGGACCGTCTGTGGTTCTGCGGCGACCTGGTCAACCGCGGCGGCCAATCGCTGGAGACCCTGAAGCTGGTGCACTCCCTGCGCGAGCGCTGCACCGTGGTGCTCGGCAACCACGACATGTCGTTGCTGGCCATCGCCCACCGCAGCGAGGCCGACCAGCACAAAGTGAACCCCGACCTGCACCGCGTGCTGTTCGCGCCCGAGCGCGACGAGCTGATCGGCTGGCTCAAGCACCAGAAACTGCTGCACGTGGACGAGGCCCTGGGCTTCGCCATGGTGCACGCCGGCCTGTCGCCGAAATGGACGCTGAAGATGGCACAGGCGCGCGCCGCGGAAGTCGAGCGCATCCTGCAGGGCGAGCAGGCCGGGCGCTACCTGAAGGCGATGTACGGCAACCAGCCGGGCTGGTCGCCCAAGCTCAGCGGCACCGACCGCTTCCGCGCCATCGTCAACATCTTCACCCGCATGCGCTACTGCACGCCCAACGGCCGCATCGGTTTCGAGGAAAAAGGCCGGCCCGGCACCCAACAGCCGGGCTTCTATCCGTGGTTCTCGGTGCCCGGGCATGCGCCGCGCGAACTGCCGGTGGTCTGCGGGCATTGGTCCACGCTCGGCCTGTTCATGGGCCTGGGCATCTACGCCATCGACACCGGCGCGATCTGGGGCGGCACCTTGACCGCGCTGGAGCTGGGCCCGGAGCCGCGCGTGCATGCCGTGCCCGGCCGCAGCGGCGCCGGCGCGCGCATCAAGGACTGAGCCGGCGGTAGTCGCTGAAGCGGAACGCGAAGGCGTGCCGCTCGTCGGCCGGATGCGGCTCGCTGGCCGTTTCCCGCCACTGCCCGGCATCGAAGTCCGGGAACCAGGCATCGGCCTGCGCCAGTTCGGTGTCCACGTGCGTCAGGTGCATGGCGGCGGCCAACGGCAAGGCCAGTGTGTAGATCTCGCCGCCGCCGATCACCATCAACTCCTCCGTGTCGGCCAAGGCCAGCGCCTGTTCCAGCGAGCCCACCGCCTGCATGCCTTCGTACGGTACGCGGCCGCTGCGGGTCAGCACCAGGTTGCGGCGTTCGGGCAAGGCGCGGCCCAGCGATTCGGCGG
>CAZRXZ010000030.1:0-5827 GCA_964604095.1 uncultured Arenimonas sp.
CCGCCGCAGCCGCCGCAGCATTCCGACGGCACGCCTTCCAGCGCCGAGGCCGCGACCGGGAAGCCGGCATCCGCCATCAACGCCAGTACCTCGGCGCCGCCGAGGCAGGTGGAAAAGCGCAGCAGGGCGCGGGCCGGATCGCGGTCGACCAAGCCGGCCGGATCGCGTTCGCCCAGCGCGGTTTCGATGGCGGCCAGGTCGAAATCGGGCAGCTGTTCGGTGCGGATATGGAATTTCATGGCGGGGTCCTCGTGGCGGCGGTGTCGCCGCGCTTTGCCATAGCATGCGCCGGTGCCGGACGGCGCGCGCTGACGCAGGTCAAGCGCAGCCGCCGTGCGCTCATTCGAAGCCGCGGCCTTCGCCCGCTTCCTCGTAGGTGATGCCATCGCGGATGTGGTAGATCCGCTTGAAGGTCGGGATGATTTTTTCGTCGTGGGTCACCACGATCACCGCGGTCTGGAACTGCCGTGCCATGTCGTTCAGGATCCGGATCACCGCCATCGCCCGGACGCTGTCCAGCGGCGCGGTCGGCTCGTCGGCCAGAATGACCGGCGGGCGGTTGACCAGGCCGCGGGCAATCGCCACGCGCTGCTGTTCGCCGCCGGAGAGTTGGCTGGGCATCGCGCCGGCGCGATGCCCCACGTCGAGCGCGGTCAGCAGCTCGACGGCTTGTTGCCGGGCATCGGCATTGCCGTGTCCGGCCAACATGCGCGGCAGGGCGACGTTGTCGGTGACGTCCAGGAATGGTATCAGGTACGGCGCCTGGAACACGAAGCCGATCTTGTCGCGGCGCAACGCGCGCAGATCCGGAATGCGCCAGCCGTCGTCGTAGATGCGCTCGCCGCCCAAGGTCATCCGGCCGGCGCTGGGGTCGATGACCGCGCCGAGGCACTTCAGCAAGGTCGATTTCCCCGAGCCGGACGGCCCGATCAGGCCGACCACCTCGCCGGGCGCGACCGTCATGTCGACTTTGCGCAGCGCGTCGACGGCGGTATCGCCCGAGCCGTAGCGTTTGCTCAGGCCTTCGATGCGGATGCCGCGGGCGGAATCGTCAGCCACCGATCGCCTCCGCCGGGTCGATTTTCAGCGCAGCACGGATGGCCAGCAGACTGGCCAGCGCGCAGATGCCGAGCACCGCCAGCAGGCCGTGCAGGGCGTCGCCGGGCTCGAGCAGCACGTATTTCGGGAAATAGGGCGCCCACAGTGTGGCGACGATCTTGCCGATCACGAAGCCGATCGCCCCCAGCGCCAGGGCCTGCTGCAGGATCATCGAGGCGATTGTTGCGTTGCGCGTGCCGATCAGCTTCAGGACCGCGATTTCGCGGATCTTGCCCATGGTCAGGGTGTAGATGATGAATGCCACGATGGCGGCGCTGACCACGGCCAGGATCACTAGGAACATGCCGATCTGCCTGGCCGAGGTCGCGATCAGTTTGGCGACCAGGATTTCCCGCATCTGGCCGCGGGTGTATACGGTCAGCCGGGTCGCGTCGCCGATGGCGCGCGCCGTGACCTGTTCCGGTGCGTCGGGCGCGAGCTGGACCAGTACCGCGTTGACATAGCCGTTTCCGCTCTGCGCGGCCAGTACCGCTTCCAGCAGGCCGGGGGTGCCGGGCCGGTTGAAAGCCTCAATCTGCGCGGTTCGCGTCCGCTGCCGCACGATGGCGTCGTTGTCCTTGAGGAACTGTTCCTGCTGCGCGTCCTTCAGGGCGATGAACAGCATCGGATCGCCGCCGGAGGACACCATGCGCCGGGTCAGGCCGACCACGGTGTAGTCGTTGCGCCGCACGCGTACGCTGTCGCCCAGCGCGAAACCGGTCGAAACGTCGGCGACGGCCTCGTAGTGGCTGCGCGCCAGATGGCGTCCGGCCACCAGATGGTTCGGTTGTCCCGGCTGGCCGGCGGCGCCCGGTTCGATGCCGACCACCATGGCGCGCACGTCGCGGGTGCCGCCGCGCGTCCGTTGCCGGACTTGCATGGTGTGGTAGGTGACGTTGGCGGCGCGGGCGACGCCGTCGATGCCGAGCACGCTACGGTAGACGTCGTCGTAGATGCTGGACGGCTCGGCGTAAGGCCCCAGCGTATCCTGTTGCACCACCCACAGGTCGGCGCCGCTGTTGTCGAGCACGGCATTGGCGTCGTCGATCATGCCGCGGTACACGCCGGCCATGGTCAGGGTCACGCCAATCAGCAGGCCCAGCCCGACGCCGGTGAACACGAACTTGCCCCAGGCATGCAGGATGTCGCGGCCGGCTAGGCTGATCACGGCTCCGCCTTCGCGGCGACCTTTACACGGCTGGCGGCGGTCAGCGGACTATCGCTGTACAGCACGACGGTCTCCCCACCGCGCAGTCCTCGGGTCACCTGCAGTCGGCCGTTCAGATCGGATGCGCCGGTTTCGACCGGCGTGAAGCGCAGGTCTCCATCTTCCAGCAGCCAGACGCCGAGTACGCCATCGACCCGGTGGATGGCTGCATTCGGCAGCACCGGCGCTACCGGCAGGGGCGGCAGAGATACGGCGGTTTCCGCGATTTCGCCGATGGCTGGCCAATGGGCTGGCGGTGGCGCGAAGGCGATTTTCACCAGCAGTTCCTCGGTCACGGCGTCCGCGTACGGCTCGATCCGCGCCACCGTGCCGGAAAGCGCCGTGCTGGCGCGCGAACGCAGGGAGATGCGCGCCGGCAGGCCGGTGCGCAGACCGTGTCCGTTTTTCTGGTCGATCCGGGCCACCGTGCCGTAACGCGCTGACCGGGCGCGCTAACGCAGCGTTATGCGCGCGGGCAGGCCGGTGCGCAGGCGGTGTCCGTTTTTCTGGTCGATTCGGGCGTTTATCCAGATTTCGGCCGGATCGACCACTTCCAGAACCGTCTGGCCGGCCACCACCGTGGTGCCGGGATCGGCGTCGCGGCGGACCACGATACCATCGATCGGGGAAATCAGGCGCAGGCTGTCGAGTTGGCGCTGCTGCCCGCCGCGTTCGGCCTGCAGGCGCGCGAGTTCCTGCCGGGCGGCATCGCGGCCGGCGTCGGCGGCGCGCTGTTCCTGCCGTTTGGCTTCCGCCGACTCGGCGCTGACCAGGCGCGACCGGCCGAGTTCGCCATAGCGCGCGGCCTGTGCGCTGGCGAATACGGCCTTAGCCTCGGCCTCGCGTAGCTGCGCTTTGGCGCGCGCGATGGCAGCGGTCTGTGCTGCCAGACGATCTTGTAAATCTACCGCGTCCAGTTCGCCGAGTATCTGGCCGGCGCCAACCGCATCCCCTGGCTGGACCGATACAGTTTTCAGCCTTCCGGGATAGATGGCGCCAATCTTATGGCTTCGGCGGGCTTCGATCAGGCCGATGCCACTGACAGTTGGTGATAGCGGCAGGCGCGGTACGGTCGTCGTGGTCACCGATACGGGTGCCAACGGGCCGGTGCGTACTGCGACGTAGACGAACACCGTGCCGATGACCGCCAGGAAGACGGCTAGCCAGAATTTCTTGCCCACGTTCGAAAGCAGGGTTTTCATCTCAGGCGCGTACTCCACGCAGGTACAGGTCAAGGACTTCGTCCGCGCAGCGGCGGATGTGCCGGTGGTCACCAAGCATCATCGATTGCATCACCAGCCCCTGGATGCTGCCGATGAACATCAGCGCCGCGATGCGCGCGTCCAGATCCGGCGACGCTTCGCCGCAGGCTTTCGCGCGTTCGAACAGGACGCACAGCCGTTCTGTATATTTCTCAAGTAGCCGTTGCGCCATCTGCCGTGAGGGACTGGCGGGCGGCTTCTGCAATACGCCGAACAGCATGCGCGGAACACCGGGGTGCTCGGACACGAACTCGATGTGCGCCATGAACATCGCGCGCACGCTGGCCAGCGGCGATTCCAGTCCGGCGCCGGCGCGCTCCGTGCGCGCCAACAGCTGCCCGGCGACCCAGTCCATGACCGCGCCCCATAGCGCATCCTTGCTGGGGAAGTGCCGGAACAAGGCGCCTTGGGTAACCTGCATGCGCTCTGCGATGGCGGCGGTGGTGATGTCGCCGGGATCCTGATCGGCTGCAATGCCCAGCACCGCCTGCACGGTAACCTGACGGCGTTCGTCGGCGCTCAAGTTCTTATTGCGTGGCCCCATGGCAAACCCCATAAGATAGTAATTAATTACTATCTTACTCAGGATTACTTCGAAAGGCAAGTTCTTATCGGCGGGAACTTTCGCGGCAAAAAAAGGGCCGCTTGCGCGGCCCGAGGAGGCATTCGTCCTTCTGTCAACCGCGCTTGGGTGCGATCCACAGCCGTAGCACGAACCAGGCCAGCAGCAGGGCGCCGATCGAGAAGATGGTGTCGCCCGGTACCCGCATCCAGACCAACAGGTCGATGATCGGGCGACCCATGAACTCGGCAGAACGCGCGAACCAGTAGCCGTGTTCAAGCGCGGCGTTGAGCTGCAGCAGGCCCATCGGCAGCAGGGTCAGCAGCGCCATCAGGCTCAGGCCGATGTTCAGCGACCAGAAGCTGCCGCGCAGCCATTTCTCGTTCCAGACCGCGTCCGGCTTCAGGCCGCGCAGGCAGAACAGCAGCAGGCCGATGCCGAGCATGCCGTACACGCCGAACAGGGCGGTGTGGCCGTGCAGCGGAGTCAGGTTCAGACCCTGCATGTAGTACAGCGCCAGCGGGGTGTTGATCAGGAAGCCGAACAGACCGGCGCCGACCAGGTTCCAGAACGAGACCGCGATGAAGAACAGGATCGGCCACTTGTAGCGCGCCATCCACGGCGTGGCCTTGCTGTGCGACCAGCTTTCGTAGGCTTCGAAGCCGATCAGCGCCAGCGGCACCACTTCCAGCGCCGAGAACGAGGCGCCGAGCGCGACCACGGCGGTGGTGGTGCCGGTGAAGTACAGGTGGTGGAAGGTGCCGAGGATGCCGCCGGCCATGAACACGATGGTGGCGAACAGCACGTTGACGGTGGCGGTCTTGCCGCGCACCAGGCCGAGCTTGACGAACAGGAAGCTCATCACCGCCACGGCGAACACCTCGAAGAAGCCTTCGACCCACAGATGCACCACCCACCAGCGCCAGTATTCCACCATGGAGAGGTGCGTGTGCTCGCCCCACATCAGGCCGGCGGCGTAGAACATGCCGATGGCCACGGTCGACAGGAACAGCAGGCCGACGATCGAGCTCATCTCGTCCTTGCGGCGCAGGGCCGGCCACAGCGCGCGGCCCATCAGCACCAGCCACAGCATCAGCCCGACGAACAGGAACGCTTGCCAGAAGCGGCCGAGGTCGACGTATTCCCAGCCCTGATGGCCGAACCAGAAGTTGTTGGCCAGGCCCAGTTTCTGCATCACCGCGAACCACTGGCCGGCGAAGCCGCCGACCACGATGATCAGCAGGCAGACGAACAGGAAGTTGACGCCGGCACGCTGGAATCTCGGCTCATGGCCGGAGATCGCCGGCGCGATGTACAGGCCGGTGCCGAGCCAGGCGGTGGCGATCCACAGCACCGCCAGTTGGGTATGCCAGGTGCGGGTCAGGGCATAGGGCAGCACTTCGGCCAGGTTGATGCCGTAGAAGTTCTGGCCCTCCACCTGGAAGTGCGCGGTGGTGGCGCCGAGCAGGATCTGCACCAGGAACAGCGCCAGCACCACCCAGAAGTACTTGGCGGTGGCCTTCATCGAGGGCGTCAGCGCCAGGCCCTTGAGCGGGTCGTTGGCCGGCGGCGTCGGCGCGCCGTCGCGGCCGTGGTACACGGCGTAATGCCAGCCGAGCAGGGCGATGCCGGCGATCATGAACAGCACGCTGAACACCGTCCACAGGAAGGTGCTGGAGGTCGGCTTGTTGCCCACCG
>CAZRXZ010000030.1:5927-8367 GCA_964604095.1 uncultured Arenimonas sp.
TGGCCCCAGATCGAGCCCAGCTGCTGGCCGCCGATGCTTTGCCAGACCTGGCGGCCGGTTTCGATGTCGGCGCGGGTGAACACGGTGCGCCCGCTCTCGGTCACCACCTGCTCGGGTATCGGCGGCTGCTGCCGGTGGATCTCCCCGCCCATCCAGAGCAGGACCCCGAAGCCGATGGTCAGGAGCGTCAACAGCCCCACCCACAGTTTTCTTGTCGTATCCATCACATGATCCTCGTTTGAGTCGTGTCATGGTCGCGTGCCGGCCGGGCCGGACGCATTGACGCAGGTCAAGCGCGCTCAATCGCGCAGGACGGGCTTGGCCAGGATGTCCAGGGCGGGGCGGTCGCGAAGGCTGAACTCGCGCCGATCGACGGCGATCAGGCCGCCGTCCTGCAGGCGGCGCAGCACGCGGCTGACCGTCTCCGGCGCCAGCCGCAGGTAGTTGGCCATGTCGGTCCGGCTCATCGCCAGCAGCAGTTCGCTGGCCGAGAAGCCGCGCGCGGCATAGCGTCGGGCGATCGACACCAGGAACGCGGCCATGCGCTGCTCGGCGCTGTAGTCGCCGGCCAGCAGCGCGGCCTTGTTGATGTCCTGCGACAGCAGGCGGAACAGATGCGCCTGCAGGCCCGGCATCTTGGCCGCCAGCAGCGCCATCTTGGGGAACGAGAACCGGCACAGCATCACGGTGTCGAGCGCGACCACGTTGCACGGATAGCGGTTCTGGTGGATGGCGTTCAGGCCGACCACCTCGCCGGGCAGGAAGAAGCCGAGCACCTGTTCGTCGCCGTTGTCGTCGAGCACCGTGGTCTTGACCGTGCCGGCGCGCACCGCCGCGATGGCCTTGAACTCGTCGCCTTCGCGGAAGATCACGTCGCCTTCGTGGAACGGGCCGATGTGCTCGACCAGCACGTGCAGTTCCATCAGCGCCGATTTGTCCAGGCCTTCCGACAGGCAGGCCTGCGAGAACGCGCAGGTGCTGCAGAAGCGCAGGGCGTCGCCGTCGTCGGCGGGCGCGGGCTGCTTGCGGTTCGGGGTGTAAATCATGCCGGGCACCGGTCCTGCCGGTTCGGGGCGCAGGTCGGGCGGCGGCGAAACGCGAAGCAGGCGGACATGGACCTATTATACGCAAACCCGCGGCGAGTGGCGCTTCAGGCCCCGGCGAACTCGCAGCGGTTGCGGCCGCTGGTCTTGGCCGCATACAGCGCGCGGTCGGCGGCGGCCAGCATGGCGTCGCCGGCGTCCGGTCCGGGTTCGGGAACGCGGGTGTGCACGCCGATGCTGAGCGTGACCGGGATGTCGGCGCCGTTGAAGGCGATCGGGGCCTGCTCGACCTGCCGCCGCAGGTCTTCGGCCAGGCGCACGGCGCCGTCGGCATCGGTATGCGGCAGCAGGATCATGAACTCCTCGCCGCCATAGCGGCCGAGGATGTCCTGTGCGCGCAGACGCCGGCCGATGCGCTCGGCCAGCGCGCACAGGACGGCGTCGCCGGCCAGATGGCCGTGGCGGTCGTTGACGCGCTTGAAGAAATCGATGTCGATCATCAGCACCGACACCGGCGTCTGCCGACGCGTCGCCACTGCCACCTGATGCTGCAGGGCTTCCATCAGCGCGCGCCGGTTGGCGATGCCGGTCAACGGGTCGCGCGCCGCCAGCTCGCGCTGCGCGGCGACCGCGCGTTCCTTGTGCATCAGCACGAAGCCGACGTTGTTCAGAAGCATCACCAGCAGCGCGCCCAGGTAGGTGAAGGACTGCACCTCGTAAGGGATGCTGACCTGGCGTTGCCAGTCGCCGCCCGGAAACACCAGCAGTGCGCGCGTCAGGAACACCGCCATCAGGCCGAGGCTGCCCAGCCACAGCAGCCGACGGCCTTTCTCATGGGCGTGGCGCAGCCCCGGCAGACCCGCCTGCCAGACCAGCAGACCGGCCTGCAGCATGCCGCAACCGGCCAGCAGGGTCTGGCGCAGCGGATGGTCGTGCATGAACGCGCCGCCGACCGTGACGGTGGCCAGCACCGGCAGCCACAGCAGCCAGCGCCGCAAAGGCGGCACGCTGGCGCGCTGGAATTGCCAGATGGCCAGCAGTTGCAGGGCCATGGTGGCGGACGCGAACAGATTGGCCAGCAGGATCGACGCGCCCAGCCAGCCGTACAGACGCAACGCGAAGGCCGGATACGACAGGCCGTGCAGAAGCATGCTCCAGCCCCAGGCGGCCATGCCGTCGTCGCTGCGCGGGCTGCCGTTGACGAACAGCACCGAGGCCGAGAGCACAAGGCAACTCAGCGTCATGACCCAGAGCATGGTTGGCAGGTCGAGCGGCATTCGGTACGGCGGCTTCCGGCCGTGTCCGTGCGGCCTTCGCGCGTAGGGTAGCCGAAATCCGGGCCGGCGTCAGGCCAGGCGGCGCTGGATGTCCGCCACCATGTTGCGGGCCAGTTCGCG
>CAZRXZ010000031.1:0-1452 GCA_964604095.1 uncultured Arenimonas sp.
GAACGGCAGGCCCGCCAGCCAAGCGTCATCCGGCACGCCATCCGGCCAGCGCGAGTCCGGAAACGGCAGGCCCGCGCGGGCGAAACGCACGGCGCAGGCCGCGCGATCGCGCGCCAACGCCGTGCCGGCGGCGCCATTGAGCACGAAAACGCCGCGCGCTTCCAGCGCGGCCAGCAAGCGGCCGCCGACCGTCTGCCAACGCGGCGTGAACCGGGGCAGCACCGCGGCGACACCCTCGAAGCAGGCATCGCCGGCATCGACCTCGGCCGGGTCGGCGACCACCAGCGACATGCCGCGCGCCGCCGCGGCCTGGTGCAGGCGGCGGTTGGCGTACAGCGCCGGAAGGCGCGACAGGACGGCGATTTTCATGGCGGCGGACACGGCGCGGAACGCACGATGGCGTTAGAATGGACGGCATGGAATTGTATCTCAACGGTGAAATCCGCCAGTTCGACGACGGCCTCGACGTGGCCGCCCTGGTCGCCTTGCTTGGCCTTGCCCAACAACGCCTGGCGGTCGAAGTGAACCGCAGCATCGTGCCGAAAAGCCGGCATGCCGGATACCTGCTGAAGGACGGCGACCGCGTCGAGATCATCCAGGCCATGGGCGGCGGCTGAGGGCTGACTCGCCGCGCGTTTCCGGCGATAATACCGGCATGACGACCCCGACTCCGCACGACCCGCTGGTCATCGCCGGCAAAGCCTACCGTTCCCGCCTGCTCACCGGCACCGGCAAATTCGCCGATTTCACCCAGACCCGCGAAGCCACCTTGGCCGCCGGCGCCGAAATCGTGACCGTCGCCCTGCGCCGCACCAACCTGGGCCAGAACAAAGGCGAACCGAACCTGCTGGACTTCCTGCCGCCGGACGAATTCACCCTGTTGCCGAACACCGCCGGCTGCTACACCGCCGACGACGCGGTACGCACCTGCCAGCTGGCGCGCGAGTTGCTGGACGGCCACCGGCTGGTGAAACTGGAAGTGCTGGGCGACCCCAAAACCCTGTTCCCGCACGTCACCCAGACCCTGATCGCCGCCGAGCGCCTGGTCGCCGACGGCTTCGACGTGATGGTGTACACCTCGGACGATCCGATCGTGGCCAAGCAGCTCGAGGAAATCGGCTGCGTGGCGGTGATGCCGCTGGCGGCACCGATCGGTTCGGGCCTGGGCATCCAGAACAAATGGAGCCTGCTCGAGATCATCGAGAACGCCAAGGTGCCGGTGCTGGTCGATGCCGGCGTGGGCACCGCCTCCGACGCCGCCATCGCCATGGAGCTGGGCTGCGACGGCGTGCTGATGAACACCGCGATCGCGGCCGCGAAAGACCCGATACTGATGGCTTCGGCCATGCGCAAGGCGGTCGACGCCGGGCGCGAGGCGTTCCTGGCCGGACGCATGCCCAAGCGCCGCTACGCCAACGCGTCCTCGCCGCTGGACGGCCTGTTCTTCTGATG
>CAZRXZ010000031.1:1552-8260 GCA_964604095.1 uncultured Arenimonas sp.
CCGCAGCGCAACTTCATCGGCATCGAAGTGCATTCGCCGGGCGTCGGCCGCGCGCTGAACGGCATCGCCCAGGCCGGCTTCGGCAACGTACGCGTGTACCGGCACGACGCGGTCGAGGTGCTGCGCGACGAGATTCCGGACGGATCGCTGTCGGAAGTGCGCATCTACTTCCCCGACCCCTGGCACAAGAAGCGCCATCACAAGCGCCGCCTGCTGCAGCCGGACTTCGTCGCCCTGCTCTGCCGCAAGCTCAAGCCCGGCGGCCTCCTGCATCTGGCCACCGACTGGCGCGGCTATGTTGAGCATATGTGGGAAGTCTGTGACAATGAGCCGATGCTGTCGAACGCCGACGGTGCCGGCGGCTTCCGCGCCCGACCGCCCTGGCGCCGGCAGACGCATTTCGAAAGCCGCGGCCTGAAACTCGGCCACGGCGTCTGGGACCTGCTGTACCTCCGCACCTAGGAGC
Organism: uncultured Arenimonas sp.; assembly: GCA_964604095.1. GTDB lineage: Bacteria > Pseudomonadota > Gammaproteobacteria > Xanthomonadales > Xanthomonadaceae > Arenimonas. The sequence goes on from CAZRXZ010000031.1 coordinate 2,019, forward strand.
CTGACCGCCGCATGCACAGCCCGTTGGTCCTGACACAAGACATGATGATCGTGTTGGGCCTGACCGGCTTCATCATCGCGATGCTGATGTTCGAGCGCATCCGCGCCGACGCCGCGTCCCTGGTGGTGCTGGTGATGCTGGGCTTCACCGGCATCGTGTCCGAACAGGAGCTGTTCAAGGGCTTCGCCGGCGACGCGGTGATCAGCGTGATGGCCTCGATGATCCTGAGCACCAGCCTGGACCGCACCGGCGCGCTGAACCGTCTGGCCGGCTGGCTGCTGCGGCGCGCCAAAGGCGTCGAGCAGCGCCTGCTGCTGCTGACCTCGGCCTTCGCCGGCGGCATGTCCGGCTTCATGCAGAATCCGGCGGTGACTTCGCTGTTCCTGCCGGTCGCCTCGCGCCTGTCCAGCCGCACCGGCCTCAGCCTGGGCCAGCTGCTGTTCCCGATCGCGGCCGCGATCATCCTCGGCGGCCAGCTGACCATGATCGGCAACTCGCCGCTGATGCTGCTGAACGACCTGCTGCAATCGGCCAACAACAACCTGCCCTCGGGCGTGGCCACGCTGGAAAAGCTGCCGATGTTCCAGCCGCTGCCGATCGGCCTGCTGCTGCTCGGCATCGGCCTGCTGTACTTCCGTTTCCGCAAGTACCTGTGGTTCTCCGAAGCCGCCGGCAGCAACGTCAGTCCGGCCACGCCGGAACGCTATTTCGCCGACGCCTACGGCATCGACGGCGATGTATTCGAGCTGACCGTGACCGCCGGCAGCCCGCTGGTCGGCATGAGCGTGGGCGACGCCGAGGCCGAGATCGGCGCGCCGCTGTTCCTGGCGCTGTTCGCCGGCAACGAATCGCGCATGGCGCCGCCGGCCGACGAGCGCCTGTGGGTCGGCAGCGTGATCGGCGTGATGGGCGGCCTGGAATACGTGCAGGCCTACGCGCGCAGCAAGCAGCTGAAGTTCTCGCAGCGCCTGCGCGTGCTGGGCGACCTGTTCAACCCGGCGCACTCCGGCATCTCCGAGGCGGTGATCCCGACCAACTCGCCGTTCATCGGCCGCACCCAGGCCGAGCTGCGCCTGCGCAAGCGCTTCGGCATCAGCCTGCTGGCGATCAACCGCGACAAGCAGATCCTGCGCCGCAACATCCGCAACCTGCCGATCCGCGCCGGCGACATCCTGGTGTTCCATTCGAATTGGACCGACCTGAGCCAGGCCGGCGGCAACCGCGATTTCGTGGTCATCACCGACTTCCCCAAGCACGAGCAACGGCCGCACAAGCTGCGCGTGGCGCTCGCCATCTTCGCCATCAGCATGCTGCTGGCGCTGTCCACGCTGGTGCCGCTGCCGGTGGCGCTGATGGCCGGCGCGGTGGCGATGGTGGTCACCGGCGTGCTGAACATGGACGAGGCCTATGCCTCGGTCAGCTGGAAGACGGTGTTCACCATGGCCTGCCTGATTCCGCTCGGCATCGCCATGGACTCCACCGGCGCCGCCAACTGGCTGGCGCAACAGACCATCGAACGCCTCGGCGACGGCGTGCCGGACTGGCTGATCCAAAGCTGCCTGGCCGTGTTCACCACCTGCCTGGCGCTGGTCATCGGCAACGTCGGCGCCACCGTGGTGATGGTGCCGATGGCGGTCAACATCGCGCTGGCCGCCGACGGCAACCCGATGGCCTACGCGTTCCTGGCCGCGCTGTGCGCCTCCAACAACTTCATCAGCCACTCCAATCCGGTGATTTCGATGATCACCGGCCCGGCCGGCTACCGCGCCGGCGAACTCTGGCGCAACGGCCTGCCGATCACCGTGCTGTATCTGCTGGTGTCGGTGCTGTCGGTCAACCTGATGTTCTGAGCCCCGTGACGCGCAGGCGCCCGTCGGCCTGCGCTTCCACGGCGTATTCGCTCAAGGCCTCGCCGCGGCAGGGCCCCTGCAGGCAACGGCCGTCGGCCATGGCGAACACCGCGCCGTGCGCGGCGCAGACCAGGGTCGCATCCTTGGCCAACACGCGCCCGGGCGCGAAGTCGAGCAGCCGGCCCTGATGCGGGCATTGATTGCGGTAGACATGCACCGCACCGGCCGTCTTGACCGCGATCACGGCGGTTTCTTCGTTGTCGATCAACAACTTGATGCTGATCGGCTGCCCCTCGGCGAGCGCCTCCGGCGCTATTAACGAACAATTTACACTTTCCACCATCGGCCTCGGCATACTGTCTTCCCGTCGCTTTATAGCACACCCATGCGCATCCTATTCCACCGCCTGCTGTCGGCCCGCCCGCACAAACCCAAGAACCCCGTATTGAAAGCGGTGTTCTCGGTGCTCGGTCTGTTCCTGCTGTTCGGCGTCTGCGTGTTCGCCATCGTGGCGGGTGTCGCCATGCTGATCGCCGGCGCCCTGCTGCGCATGATCGGCCGCAAGACCGCCCGTCCGGCGGCGGACGCCAACGTCATCGACGCCGAATACGCCGTGGTCGAGAAATCCCCGGCCGGCCTGTTGCGCTAAGCTCGAAATCCCTGCGCGTAGCCGTTACACTGGCGTTTTACGGAACCCGACGCCATGACCGCCTTTGCCTTCCCGCCCGCGCCGCCCACCACCCTCGCCGTGCGCGGCCGCACCGAGCGCTTTCCGGTGCACCGCATCTATTGCGTCGGGCGCAATTTCGCCGACCATGCCCGCGAAATGGGCGCCGAAGCCCCGAAGGGCAAACCGGTGTTCTTCATGAAGCCGGCCGATGCCGCCTGGCCATCGCCTGACATCCCCTACCCCGGCGCCACCGCCGACCTGCACCACGAGGTCGAACTGGTGGTCGCGCTCGGCCCGGACGTGCCCGACACGCTCACCGCCGAGAACGCCGGACGCGCCGTGTTCGCCTATGCCGTCGGCCTGGACCTGACCCGGCGCGATTTGCAGGCCGAAGCCAAGGACAAACGCCTGCCGTGGGATACCGCCAAGGGCTTCGACGCCTCGGCACCGATCGGCGAACTGGTGCCGGCCGCCGAGGCGGTGCTCGACGACGCCACCGTGCTGCGGCTGCACGTCAACGGTGCGCTGCGCCAGCAGGCGCCGCTGGGCGACATGATCTTTTCGGTCACCGACATCCTGGTCGCGCTGTCCGGGCTGTACCGCCTGCAGCCGGGCGACCTGATCTTCATGGGCACGCCCGCGGGCGTGGCCGCGCTGCAGCGCGGCGACCGCCTCGAGGCCGAACTGGACGGCATCACCGCGTACCGCGGCCAAATCATCTGAACCACCACCATCAAGGAGCGGCACCATGGGCATGATTTCGGAATTCAAGGAATTCGCGCTGCGCGGCAACGTCATCGACCTGGCGGTCGGCGTGGTCATCGGCGGCGCGTTCGGCAAGATCGTCAGCTCGCTGGTGAACGACCTGATCACGCCGGTGATCTCGCTGTTCACCGGCAGCTCGGACTTCAAAAGCCTGTCGTTGACGCTGCGCGCCGCCGTGCTGGACGCCGACGGCAAGGAAACCGCGCCGGCGCTGCTGCTCAATTACGGCAGCTTCATCCAGTCGGTGATCGACTTCACCCTGATCGCGCTGGTCATCTTCCTCGCGGTCAAGGCCATCAACCGCCTGCGCCGCCAGGAGCAGGCCGCGCCGCCGGCGCCGGCCGAACCCAGCGAGGAAGTGAAGCTGCTGGCCGAAATCCGCGACCTGCTGTCCAAGCGCTGACGATCGGCACGGCCGCCGGCCTCAGCCGGCGGTCTGCGCCAGCAGCAGATCGGTCACCGCCAGCAAGGCGCCTTGCCGGGTATCGCCGGAGGCCAACCGGCTGCCGTACAAGGCCATCTGCCGTGAGGCCGAGCCGCCGTTGCGGACGATGTCGCGCGCATGCGCGAACGCCGGCAGGCAATCCAACGCCTCGGCGGACGACTGCACCTGCCGCTGCAGCGCATCCAGCGACTCGGCCACGGTCATCACCCGCCGGCCCTCCTGGTCGAGGAAAGTGGCGTCGGTGCCGTAGCGCTTGGCGCGCCAGCGGTTCTCTTCATTGATCAGCCGCGTCATCTCGTTGCGTTTCAGGCCGTCGTCGTCGTGCTCGGCGAAATGCCGCACCATGGCGCGGAACAGACCGGCGATGCACAGCACCGTTTCGGTCTCGGGGCAGGCGTCGGCGATGCGCAGCTCCAGGGTCGGGTACCGCCCGGACGGACGGATGGCCCACCAGATCGAGGACTCGCTCTTCAGCGCTCCGGTCTGCACGAAGAAATCGACGAACGCCCGGTAGCTGCGTTCGTTCGGGAAGTAGTCGGGGATGCCGGTGCGCGGCCATTCGTCGTAGGCGGCCTGGCGGTAGCTCATCAGGCCGGAGGCCTGCCGGGCCCAGAACGGCGAGGACGCGCTGAGCGCCAGCAACAGCGGCAGCCAGGGCATCAGCCGGTTCATCACGTCGATGCGGTCGACGCCGTCCGGCAGGCCGACATGCACATGCAGGCCGCACAGCAGATTACGCTGCGCGATGATCTGGAAGTCGTCCATCAAGTCGAGATAGCGGGGTTTGCCGGTCGCGCGCTGCGCCCGCCAGGACGCCATGGGATGCGTCCCGGCGGCCAGCACCGCCATGCCGTGGCGGCCCGCGACCTCGGCCAGCGCGCCGCGCGAGGCACGCAGGTATTCGCGCCCGTCGGCTTGGCTGTCCAATACCGGAGACACCAGCTCGACCTGGCTTTGCAGCAGCTCATGGGAGACGCCGTCGCCGAACACGTTGCGGCAGGCGCGGAAGAAGCCGGCAGGCGCTTTGTTGATGATGCGCCGGCTGGCGCGGTCGGTGAGGAAAAACTCTTCTTCGATGCCGAAGCGGTAGGGAAAAGCCATCTGTATCCATGGGTAATTGCCAAGCCACCAGCCTAACCGCCAGGCCATCAACAGAACGCTAAATTGCGGTTAACATACCGTAATGTCCGGATTCAGAAGGGAAATCGCCACGTGTCCATGAATGCATCGCGCGTCATCCTCCCGCTCCTCGCCGTCGCGCTGTGCGCGCCGGCCCTGGCCGACGACAGCGGCCTGGACGCCAAGGCCATCGCCACCGCCGAACGCCTGCGCGACACCGCGATGCGCGGTTCGCAGGCCTATGCCATCGTCGAATCGCTGACCACCGAAGTCGGCCCGCGCATGGCCGGCACCGACGCCTACGACCGCGCCACCGCCTGGGCGCAGGCCAAATTCAAGGCCTTGGGCTACGACAAGATCTGGCTGCAGCCGGTCACCTTTCCGGTCTGGGAGCGCCGCGCCGAACGCGGCCGCATCGTGTCGCCGTTCCCGCAGCATCTGGTGCTGACCGCGCTCGGCGGCAGCGAAAGCACGCCGGGCGAACTGCGTGCGGAGGTGGTCGAATTCGATTCGCTGGAAAGCCTGAAGGCCGCGCCGGACGGCTCGCTCGCCGGCAAGATCGCCTTCGTCAACCTGAAGATGCGGCGCGCCAAAGACGGCAGCGGCTACGGTCCGGTCAGCAACGTGCGCCGCAGCGGCGCTTCCGAGGCCGCGCGCAAGGGCGCGGTGGCGCTATTGATCCGCTCGGTCGGCACCGATTCCGACCGGCTGGCGCACACCGGCATGATGCGCTACGAGGACGGCATCGCGAAGATCCCGGCCGCGGCGCTGTCGGTGCCCGACGCCGAACTGCTGGCCAACATGCTGAGGCGCGGCAAGCCGGTCACCGTGGCGCTCGACATCCAGGCCGGCTTCACCGGCAGCAAGACCGAATACAACGTGATCGGCGAAATCACCGGCCGCGGCAAGCCGGACGAGGTGGTGGTCATCGGCGGCCACCTCGACTCCTGGGACCTGGGCACCGGCGCGATCGACGACGGCGCCGGCGTGGCCATCACCATGGCCGCCGGCGCGCTCATCGGCGACCTGAAAAAGGCGCCCCGGCGCACCATCCGCGTGATCGCCTTCGCCAACGAAGAGCAAGGCCTGCTCGGCGGCAAGGCCTACGCCGAGGCGATGAAAGACGCGATGGGCAAGCACCAATTGGGCGCGGAAAGCGATTTCGGCGCCGGCCGCATCTACGCGCTGCACGCCGGCGTGTCGGAACGCGCCAAGCCGGTGGTCGCCCGCATCGCCGACGTGCTGGCGCCGCTGGGCATCGCGCCGGCGGACGGCGGCGGCCCTGGGCCGGACATCAGCCCGAGCGTGCCGTACGGCCTGCCGTGGGTCGAGCTACAGCAGGACGGCAGCGATTACTTCGACTACCACCACACCGCCAACGATACCCTGGACA
>CAZRXZ010000032.1:0-8248 GCA_964604095.1 uncultured Arenimonas sp.
TGATCAGCTCGATGATCGAACCGATTTCCTGCGAGCTCTCGCCCAGGCGCTTGATGCGCTTGGCGGTCTCCTGGATCTGGCCGCGGATGTTGTCCATGCCGTGGATGGTCTGGCGCACCACGTCGGCGCCCTTGGACGCGATCTGCACCGAGCGCATGGCCACGTCGGCCGACTCGGCCGAACGGCGCGAGACGTCGTCGATGTTCTCGGCGATGACGGTGATCTGGCGCGAGGCCGACTCGATCTGACGCGCCTGCTGCTCGGCCGCTTCCGCCAGCTGGGCGGCGGTGGCCTGGGTTTCCTGGGCCGACGACGACACCTGCACCGAGGTGTCGTTGATGGTGCCGACCAGCAGCCGCATCTCGTCCACGGTGTTGTTGATGGCGTCCGCGATGGCGCCGGTGAAGTCCTCGGTCACCGTGGCCTTGGTGGTCAGGTCACCGTTGGACAACGGGTCGATTTCGTCCAGCAGACGCATAATCGCCTGTTGCTGCTGCTGGTTGGTCTCTTTCGACTTGGACAGCTGCACGGTCTGGGTGCGGAAGATGCTGAGCAGCAGGAACACGATGCTCAGCAGGGCCGCGCCGGCGGAGCCCAGGGTGATGTAGGTGTTCGGGAAGGCGCGGCGCAGGTTGATGTTGTCGTAGGCCTTGTACAGGTTCTCGCTGTCTTCCAGGAACACCGCGGCGTCGAGCGAGATCGCGCTTTCGGCCTGATGCACCTCGAACAGGTTGCTGGAGGCGTCCAGCACGGCCTTGATTTCCTTTTCGGCCTGGGCGAACAGCTGCTCGGCGGCGACCACCGAGTTCATCGCGGCCGGCGAGGACACCGGCGCCACGTTCCAGTCCGGGTTGCCCGACTTCAGGCCCGAGAGCACCTGCGAGAAGGCCGCGGTATCGCGCGACAGCGCGTCGGCGGCGGACACCGACTTCTCGCCGCCGGACACGACCTCGGTCACGCGCCGCGCCATCCGGTCGACCAGCACGATCTGGCGGTTGGCCAGGTTGATCTGCTGCGCCGGGGCGTTGTAATCCGACATGGCGTTCACCACCTCGCTCAAGCGCGAGGACAGCTGCGGCACCCGGGCGTTGAACTGGCTGGCGGTGTTGGACAGCGACACCAGCTCCTTCTCGCTCTTCAGGATCTGGTCGGCGTTGCCGGAGATGGTGCCCCAGGTCTTGCTGACCTGCGCCAGCGCGCCCTGCGCGCCCAGCACCTTGTGGTTCTTGTTGAGCGTGGCCACGATCTCGGCGATGCGGTCCTTGGTGGCCTTGAACTCGGCGAACGAGCTTTCGTTGCCGGCGGCGGACTCCTTGGAGTAGTTGGCCAGCTTCTGCGACAGCACCTGCAGCTCGGAGCTGAGCGCGCGCGCCTGGTTCTCGCGTGCGCTGTAGTAGTTCGATGCGAAGAAGTTGGCGGCGAACACCGCAACCGCCAGGATCAGGACCAAGGACCAGAACTTGAGGCTGAAGCTGCCGAGCTTGTCGGCCATGGAACGGATTTTAGTGCTCATGATGCTGTGTTTTCCCCTAACGGATTTTTTTATCGCCGCATTCAGGCCGCGGCTTGCCTGAACTCCGGTGTCCTGGTCAGCAGATCCATGTCGAACACGCCCCAGGTCTTGCCGCCGGCGGCATAGGCCTTGGCCACGAAATGGCCCAACCGGCCTTCGTTGAAGGCGCCGGCGCCGTCGACCAGCTGGGAGTCGTTGAAGAAGCGCTGCCCGAACAGCTCATCGACCACGACCGCGACCATGCCGCCGGACTGCTGCACCACCAGCATGCGCTGGCCGTCGTGGGTCAAGGTGCGCTCGCCGAAGATGAACAGCTTGAAATCGACGATGGGCAGCAGGTTGCCGCGCGAGTTGGCGACGCCCAGCAGCCAGGGCTCGCTGCGCGGCACCGGCGTCATCGGCGGGATGCCGGTGATCTCGATGACCTGGTCGAAGGCGGAGACCAGCAGGTGCGGACCGAGCCGGTAGGCCACGGCGCGCCAATGGCCGGGCTCTTCCGAGACCTCCGGGGCCGCGGCGACGTGCGCGATCGAGCGCCGTTCGTAATCCTGCAGCCGGGCGAATGCGGTCTGGGCGGCCATGGCGTCAGGCCTTCAGGGCCGACACGAACTGGCGGATGGCCGACAGCAGCTCGTCGCGGGTGAACGGTTTGGTCAGGTACTGCTCGGCGCCGACCACGCGGCCTTTGGCCTTGTCGAACAGGCCGTCCTTGGACGACAGCATGATCACCGGGGTGTTCTTGAACTGCTGGTTGTTCTTGATCAGGGCGCAGGTCTGGTAGCCGTCCAGGCGCGGCATCATGATGTCGACGAAGATGATGTGCGGCTGCTGGTCGGCGATCATGGCCAGGGCCTCGAAACCATCGACGGCGGTCAATACCGTGCAGCCCTCCTTCGCCAACAGGGTTTCGGCCGTACGGCGGATGGTCTTCGAATCGTCCACCACCATGACCCGCAAGCCCTTGAGTTCTGCACTATCCATCAAAATCCCCTGAAATAACGCCTTTTTGTCCGCCCGACGGCGGCGGAAACACGTACTCTGCCATAATACTGGCCGGAATCGGATTTCGCCAAGTCCTTTTTCCACCCGTCAAATCTAGCATACCCAACCCGTCGGGGCAGCGAGCCGAGCCATGAACAGACACATCGCGGTGGTGATGGATCCGATCGAACGGATCAAGACGGCGAAGGACACCACCTTCGCGCTGATGCTGGAGGCCCAGCGCCGCGGCCATAGCGTGCACTACGTCACGCCCGGCAGCCTGGGCGTGCGGGCCGGCGAGGCCACGGCGCAGCTGGCCCCGATCCGGCTCGAGGACCGCGAATACGGCTATTTCAGCCTGGGCGAAGCCGCCCTCCGGCCGCTGCGCGGCATCGATGCCGTGCTGATGCGCAAAGACCCACCGGTGGACGCCCAGTTCATCCACGACACGCAGGTGCTGTCGATGGCCGAGGACGCCGGCGTGCTGGTGGTGAACCGACCGCAGGGCCTGCGCGACCTCAACGAGAAGCTGGCGGCCCTGCTGTTCCCGCACTGCTGCCCGGAAACCCTGGTCAGCCGGGACCCGGCCGACTTCCGGGCCTTCATCCGCGAACACGGCGACGTGGTGGCGAAGCCGCTGGACGGCATGGGCGGCCGCTCCATCTTCCGCATCCGCCAGGGCGACGGCAACCTCAACGTCATCCTGGAAACCCTGATCGGCGAGGGCGCGCTGACCATGGCGCAGAAGTACCTGCCGGAAATCCGCGACGGCGACAAACGCATCCTGCTGGTGGACGGCGAACCGGTGCCTTACGCGCTGGCCCGCATTCCGCAGGGCGATGAATTCCGCGGCAACCTGGCCGCCGGCGGCCGCGGCGAAGGCCGGCCGCTGACCGACCGCGACCGTTGGATCGCCGCCCAGGTCGGCCCCTGGCTGAAGGCCCGCGGCATGCTGTTCGTGGGCCTGGACGTGATCGGCGACTACCTCACCGAGGTGAACGTGACCAGCCCGACCTGCGTGCGCGAACTCGACGCCCAGTTCGGGTTGAACATCGCCGGCCTGCTCATGGACGCCATCGAGGCCCGCCTGGACCGGAAATGAGCCGCCGCATCTCCGCCACGGAGCGCCTGAACGGGACCCTGATCCTGTCCGGCATCGCCTATGGCGTGCTGGTGCTGGGCGTCGGCTTCACCTTGGACAAGGCCGCGCCGGTGACGCCGACGCTCGACGTGGTGCTCAGCCCCACCGCCAGCGCCGCCAAACCCGAACACGCCGACTTCCTGGCGCAGACCGACAACCAGGGCGGCGGCGACGCGGCGCGCGCGCAGCGGCCGCTGGACGACCAACTCTCGCAGCTGCCGCAGACCGAGCCCGGCGACGCGCCGGTGCCGATGCGGCAACAGAAAACCCCGCCCGAGCCGGAACCGGTGCAGCGCCTGATCACCACGCAGACGCAGGCCGAACGCCAGACTGCGCGCGCGCGCGAACAGAAGCCGACCGTGGCCGAACCTTTGCCCGAGGGCAGCGAGCTGGTCGAACAAAGCCTGGCGCTGGCCAAGCTGGCCAACGAATTCAGCCGCAAACAGAACCTGCAGGCGCGCGCCAGCCGGCACAAATACATCACCGCCAGCACCCGCGAATACGCCTACGCCCAGTACATGAACGACTGGGTGCGCAAGGTCGAGCGCGTGGGCAACGCCAACTATCCGCAGCAGGCCCTGCTCAACCGGCTCAGCGGCCAGCTGATCCTGACCGTGGCGATCCGCCGCGACGGCCGCATCGAAGACATCACCGTGGTCAAATCCAGCGGCAACCGCGTGCTCGACCGCGCCGCCGGCGACATCGTGCGCCTGGCCGAACCGTTCCCGGCGCTGCCGCGCACGGCGGAAGACCCCGCCGTGCTCCACATCACCCGCACCTGGCAGTTCATCGCCGGCCAAGCCAACCTCAACTGAGCGCGTCCTCCAGGGCCTGGCGCAGCCGGGCGCCCGTGACCGGTTTGCGCAGGAAGCCGTCCATGCCGGCCTCGCGGCATTGCTGCTCGGCATCGGCCTGGGTGCGCGCGGTCACCGCAATGACCGGCATGCGCATGCCCTGCGCGCGCCACAGGCGGGTCAGCTCCAGGCCGTCCATGCCGGGCAGATCGATGTCGCAGAACACCGCATCGAAACCTTCCTGGGCGGTTTGCGCCAAGGCTTCCAGCGCGTTGCGCGCCTCGGTCACGACATGCCCGTCGGCCCGCAACAGCTGGCCGATGACCGCTTGGATGGTCTCGTCGTCCTCGACCAGCAGGATCCGGCGCGCCAACGCCGGACGCGCGGGCGCCGGCACGCTGTCTTCCGGGCCGGAGACGGCATCGGCCCGCGCCTCCTCCAACGGCAGGTTGACGGTGAAGGTGGAGCCGCGGCCGGGTTCGCTGGCCACCGCGACATCGCCGCCCATCAAACCCGCCAGCTCCTTGCTGATGGCCAAGCCCAGCCCGCTGCCGCCGAAGCGCTGCGCGGTGCGTGCGCCGTCGGCCTGCACGAAGCGCCGGAACAGGCGCGCGCACTGCTCCTCGGTCATGCCCGGCCCGGTGTCGGCCACCGAAATCGACAAGCCCTTCGGCGCCAGCGCCGTGACCGTGAGGGTGACGCCGCCCGCGGCGGTGAACTTGATCGCGTTGTTGCCCAGGTTGTACAGGATCTGCCGGATGCGGCCGCTGTCGCCCCGATAGGCGCGGCCGGCTTCCGGCGCGATGCGCAGATCGAAAGCCAGGCCCTTGGCCGCCGCCGACGGCGCCAACAGGGACTGCACGTCCTGCAGCAATCCGTGCAGGTCGAAAGGCTGGACATCGAGCTCGAACTGGCCGGCCTCGATCTTGGACAGGTCGAGGGCGTCGTTCATCAGCCGCAACAGATGTTCGCCGGCCTTCTTGATCGCCTGCACCCGCCCGCGTGTGCCTTCCGGCAAGGGTTCGGACAGCAGCAGTTCGGTCATGCCCAGCACACCGGTCATCGGCGTGCGGATCTCGTGGCCCAGATTAGCCAGGAACCGGGACTTGGCCTCGGAGCCCTGCAGCAGCAGTTCGCGTTGCTGCGCGTCCATCGCGATGCGGTGGCGGCGCTTCAGGCGCTCGCGGTTGAACGCCACCAGGGCATACACCGACAGCACCAGCACGGCGGCATAGGCGGCGAACGCCCACCAGGTCATCCACCACGGCGGCAGCACGCGGATATGCAGGACCGTCGGCGCCGACCATTCGCCGTCGGCGCCGGCGGCGATCAGCTCCAGGCGGTAATCCCCGGCCGGAAGACGCGAGAACGTGCGTTTGCCGCTGATGCCCATTTCGACCCAATCCGGATCGTAACCCGACAGGCGCGAACGGAAACGGTGGCTGGCGGCATCGTCGAACACCAGCAGCAGGGCGTCCACGCTGAAGTCGCGGTCATCGGGCTCCAGCACGATGCGCGCCCGGTGATCGAGCGTCATCTGGTCTTCGCCGCGGCGCACGCTGGCCTGCTCGATCACCAGGCGCGGCGGCTCGCCGTCGGCCTGCAAGCGGCCGGGTTCGAACAGCACCAAACCGTTCACGCCGAGCGCGAACGCCCGTCCGTCCGCGCCCACGTACGGCGGCCGGTCGATGAACTCCTGGTCCGGCAGGCCGTCGCCCATGCCGTACACGCGCACGCGCTGCCGGCGCGCATCGTAGCGGATCAAGCCGCGCTGCGAGGTGACCCACAGGTCGCCGTCGCGGCCCGCGGCGATGCCGGAAGGCTCGACCGCCGGCAATCCGTCGCCGCCATCGACCACCGCCACCCGCCGCAGCGCGCCGTCGCGCCAACGATAGGCTTCCAGCAAACCCAAGCGCCCGAGCCACAGCGTATCGGGCGAGACCAGCAGCGCGCTGTGGATGCGCTCGCCGGGCGCGCCGGCGACCGGCTCCAGGCGCCGCGTCTCCGGCCGCCAGCGCAGCAGGCCTTCGCCGCCGGCCAGCCAAAGCTGTCCGTCCGGGCCGGTGAACAGGGCCTCGGGGTCCGGGAAGCGCAGGCCGTGGCCGCTCTTGGGGGTGATGTCGTGCAGCACCCTGCCGCTGTCGGCATCGCGCGCCTGCAGACCGCCGCCGTAATACGCGACCCAGACCACGCCGTCCGGGGTCTGCAGCAGATGCCGGGTCGGCCCCAGCAGGGTCGGATCGGCCGTACTGTCCGAGTGCCACGCGCGCAGCGAACGGTCGCGCGGATCGATGCGCCAGAGGCCGTTATCCTTGGCCCGGCCGCCGCCCAGCCAGATCCGGCCGCGGCGGTCCTTGATCATGCTGTCGACCATCGCCGGCGGATCCGGGAAATGCGTCGGGACGAAAGGCTCCAGGCGGCCGCTTGCCGGCCAATAGCGGTCGATGCGCTCGGAATTGCCGCTGAACAGGAAACTGCCGTCGCCCAAATCCAGGTAGTTGCGCAGGCGGATGTTGCGCAGGCTGCCCGCGGCCTTGCCGCCGAACGGAATCACCGCGAAGTGGCGCCAGGCCGCCGGTTGCCGCAGCAGACCCTTCTCGCCGCCGAACCAGAATCCGCCCGAGCGGTCGCGGAAGGCGGTCACGAACAGGTCGCCGGCATACAGTTGCTCGATACGTCCGTGGGAAAGCCGGTTCAGGCCGCGGCGGGCCATGAACACCCGCGCGCCGTCGGCCTCGGCCAACACGCCCATGACCCGGGCGTCGCTCAGCTGCCCGGCCCACGCCGGCACCTGGACACCGTCCGGCCCGGCCAGGTTGAGCCCGCCTTGCGTGGCGAGCCACATGCCGAAATCCGGATCCGGCATCAGGTTCAGCACCACCGGCGAACTCAGCGTGGTGTTGTCGAAGGCCTGGAAACGGCCGTCGCGCCACTGCACGATGCCCGAGCTGGTGCCGATCCACAGCACGCCCTGGGCATCGACGGCCAGGGACAGCACGTTCTCGTCCGGCAATCCGACCTGTCCGGGGGTCGGCATGAAATGGCGGATGCCGCCGTCCGGCGCCATGCGGAACAGGCCGTTGCCGAAGGTGCCGAACCAGACCGCGCCCGTGGCGTCCGATGCGATGGCCCAGATGTCCAGCGCCGATTCTCCCTTCAGCAAGGGCACGGCGGTGAAGCCCTCGTGATCGTCGTCCATCCGGTACAGGCCGAAGCCCTCGATGCCGACCCAGATCCGGTTGCGGGCGTCGGCATGCACCATGGTGACCGCGTTGCCCGGCAAGGAACGGGCATCGCCCGGGGTATGCCGGTAGACCTTGAACTGGCCGCCGTCGAAACGCGCCAAGCCGTCCTTGGTGCCGACCCACAGATAGCCTTCCCGGTCCTGGTCGATGGCGTGGATCAGCGGGTTCGGCAGGCCGTCCTGCACGCCGAGGTAGCGGAACTGGGATTGCGCCGGCGACTGCGCGGCGGCCGGAAAAATCGCCGGACAGCACAGCACGGCGGCCAACAGCCAATGACGGATCATACGGTTTTCCCCACGCGCCGGCGCACGCCTGCTTTTTGCGCCATCATAAGCGCAATCGCGGCGGGCAGGAAGCCGTTGCGGGCATGGAACAGAGTTTTCGGCCACCGGCGCCGACACGGCCGACGGCATGGCCTATGATGGACCCGTAACCGGAGACCGCCTACCGTGCGCAACCCCATCGCCCTTGCCCTGCTGCTCGCCCTGCCGGCCCTCGCGCCGGCCGCCGCGGCCGATTCCTACGCCATCGATCCGGTGCATACCCGGGTGGCGTTCCGGGTGATGCACGCCGG
>CAZRXZ010000033.1:0-8235 GCA_964604095.1 uncultured Arenimonas sp.
TGCTCCATCACGGCATGCCCGAACAGCCAGCACTGCAGCGCGCCGCGGTCGGCGGCCGCCTGCCAGCCGCGGAACAGCGTCGGCCAATCGTGCGCGTCCCAGGCCGCCAGCAAGCCGTCATCATCCAGCCGGACAACCGCGCCGGCCTCGTCGAAGTGGGTCATCGCGCTCTGGGCGCGGGTGCGCCGGACGGCGCCGACGCGCGCCAGATCCTCGACCTGGCGCCGGTTCAGGGCGGCTTTCAGCGCCGGAAAGCGCATCCAGACGAAGGCGTTGAACAGGTCGTGCCAGTTGCCGGTGCGGGTCGCGATCAGGCCGTGGTCGTGGATGCGGCGCTCGTAATGCAGGCCGTCGGCCAGCGTTTCCTGCGCCGTGAAGCGCAGGCGCGCGCCGGCATCCGACACCGGCGCCGGCCACAGCGCGTTCAAGGTCTCGGCATCCGGCCACTGCGCCTGCCGGCACAGGCCGCGCTGGGCCTCGCTCAGCCCCGCGAAGGCCGGATGCGCGAACACCGCCGGCGGCACCTCGGCGCGCGCGGGCGCCCGGTAACGCATGCCGGGCTCAGTGCCGGCGGGCGGCGTTCAGCGCCAAGGCCTGCACCGCCGCCGGAATCTCGGCCGCGGCGGCCACGGTGCGCATGCGCTCGGGATCGCCGACGAAATCGTCGTGGTGCTCGAGCGCCCAGGTCAGCGGATACGGCATGTGCACGGCGAAGCCGCCGATCTGCAGCACCGGCGCGATATCCGAACGCAGCGAATTGCCGACCATCAGGAACTGCTCCGGCGCCAGGCCGAACTCCGACAGCACGCGGCGGTAGGTGGCCGGGTCTTTTTCCGACACGATCTCGATGCGGCCGAACAGGGCCGACAGCCCGGACTTGGCGACCTTGCTCTCCTGGTGGAACAGGTCGCCCTTGGTGATCAGCACCACCTGGTACTCGCGCGCGATTTCCGCCACGGCCGGCGCGATGCCGTCCAGCAGTTCGACCGGGTGCGACAGCACCTCCTTGCCCAGGTTCATGATCTCGTGCAGATGGCGGGCGCTGATGCGCTCGCCGGTCAGCGCGATGGCGGTCTCCAGCATCGACAGGGTCATGCCCTTGGCGCCGTAGCCGAACACCTTGATGTTGACGCGTTCGACCTCCAGCAGGCGGTCGTGCACCTTGGCGTTGTCCAGGTCCAGGTAATGGCCCAGGATGCGCTCGAAGTGGTCGTGCACCTCGCGGTAGAAGCCCTCGCTGTGCCACAGCGTATCGTCGGCGTCGAATCCCACCAGCTTCAGCATGGTCGTGTCCTCGGTTGCGGTACGTCTATTGTACCGCGGCGCTCAGCCCGGCTCGCGCCACAGCCGGGCACCGAGGAAGATCAGGCGCAGCTGCAGCACGAAGTGCTCGACCAGCTCGCGTTCGTCCTGCTGGCGCCCGGCCGGCAGGTCGAGGATGTCGGTGGCGGCGTTCAGCATGGTGCTGACCACCAGGCTGCAGATCAGCTCGATGGTCTGCCCGGACAGGCCGGGCACGGTGCCGAGCTCGCGCATGTCGTGCGCCATCTCGTGCACGAAATGCTCCTCCTCGCGCCGGATGGCCTTGCGGATCACCGGCGAGCCGCCGCTGCGTTCGCCGACGATGAAGGCGAACATCAGCCGGTTCTGCTCCAGGTAGCGTTTGTAGACCAGCACCGAGTTGTGCAGCATGTCCTTGGGCGGGAAGCCGCTGCGGCGGGCTTCGCGCAGCAGCCGGCGCAGGGTCACGCCGCCCTCCTCCACCAGGGCCAGGCCGAGTTCGTCCATGTCCTTGAAGTGGCGGTAGAACGAGGCCGGCACCACGCCGATTTCGCGGGTCACCTCGCGCAGGCTGAGCGAAGTGAAGCCGCGGCCCTGGCCGACCAGCGTCAGCGCCGCCTGCATCAACTGCTGGCGCGTCTGCTGCTTGCGGGCGTCGCGGCGGTTGCCGGACGCAAGGAGGGCGGGTGGATGGCTGGACACGTCGGGCTTCCCAGGGAGTGAACCCAGTATAAACACCGCCCGGCCGCGCGCAACGCGAAATTGACATTCTCGGGTATTTTAGTGAACATGTGTTCACTTAAAAATCAGTTACCGACATGAGCTCTCACGCCCCCGCCGCGTTCTGGCGGACCCCCTGGCTGAAACCCCTGAACGACGCCGAATCCTGGAACCGCGTCCTGCAGCTGGTCAATGGCACCTGGTCGTTGACCGAAGTCCGGGCCCGGGTGCTGTCGGTGGTGCGCGAATGCGCCGATGCGGTGAGCCTGCACCTGAAGCCGAACCGCCGCTTCAAAGGCTTCGCACCCGGCCAATACCTGCGCCTGACCCTGCCCTGCAACGGCGTGCTGAAATCGCGCAGCTTCAGCCTGTCCAAGGCACCCGCGCGCGACGGCAGCCTGCGCCTGACCATCCGCGTCAAGCCCGACGGCAGCGTGTCGAAGGCCGCCGAGGCGCTGAAGGCCGGCGACGTGGTGCGGCTCAGCCAGGCCATGGGCGAGTTCACGTTGCCGAACCCGGAGCGCGGCGTGCTGCTGCTCTCGGCCGGCAGCGGCATCACCCCGATGATGGCGATGCTGCAGGACTGGGCCGACCGCGCCGAACGTCCGGACGTGGTGCTGATCCACAGCTGCCGGCATCCGTCCGAGTGGATTTTCCGCGAAGAACTGCAAACACTCGTTCACCAATGGCCCGGCCTGCGCCTGCATACCCGTTTCACCGCACGCGACGGGCGCCTGCACACCGAGGACCTGGCCGCCCTGGTGCCGGATTACGCCCTGCGCGACACCCTGCTGTGCGGCCCGGAAGGCTTCATGGCCGACATCGCCGACCACTACCGTGCCCACGGTCTGTCCGCGCGGCTGAAGCAGGAACATTTCCAGGCCTTCAAGACCGAAATCCGCCCGGACGCGCCGGAGTTCCGCGTGTTCGGCGCCGACGGCCAGGCCGCGTTCACCGCCCGCAACGGCCAAAGCCTGCTGGAGGCGGCCGAGCAGCAGGGCCTGAATCCGGCGCACGGCTGCCGCCGCGGCATCTGCATGACCTGCACCTGCCGCAAGCTCGGCGGCACCGTACACAACCAATTGACCGACACCCTGTCCGGCGACGGCGACGAGTGGATCCAGCTCTGCGTCTCGACCCCGGTCAGCGACCTGCATCTGGAGATGGCCCCGTGAACAAACCCGACCTCAGTCCCGAACAGCTCGACGCCTTCCGCCAGGAACTGGACCAGTTGCGCGCCGACACCCTGGCCGACCTCGGCGAAGCCGACGCGCGCTACATCCGCCGCGTGCGCGCCGCGGTGCAGGGCAGCGCCATCGCCGGCCGCGGCCTGCTGATGTTCGGCGCCGGCCCGATCAGCTGGGTCGCCGGCATCGCCGCGCTGGCGCACGCCAAGATCCTGGAGAACATGGAGCTCGGCCACAACATCCTGCACGGCCAGTACGACTGGATGAACGATCCCAGCCTGCATTCGCGCACCTATTCCTGGGACATGGCCTGCGCGCCGGAGAACTGGCGCAAGGCGCACAACATCGAGCACCACAACCACACCAACATCCTGGGCAAGGACGAGGATTACGGCTACGGCCTGTTCCGCCTCGACCCGAAGCAGCGCTGGAAGCCGTCCTATCTGATCCAGCCGTTCAGTTACCTGATGCTGGCCGCCAATTTCCAATGGGGCATCGCCATCCAGGACCTGAAGCTGGGCCGCTGGCTGAAAGGCCGGGTCAGCACCCGGCGCATGCGCGTGCTGGCCAAGCCGTTCCTGAAGAAGGCCGGCTCGCAGGTGTTCAAGGACTACGTGCTGTTCCCGGCGCTGGCGTTCTGGCAGTTCCCGCGCGTGCTGCTCGGCAACCTGATCGCCAACGGCATCCGCAACGTGTGGACCAACGCGGTGATCTTCTGCGGCCATTTCACCGCCGACGCGCAGCTGTTCACCATCCGCGAGACCCGCGACGAATGCCGCGGCGCCTGGTACCTGCGGCAGATCCTGGGTTCCAGCAACCTGGAAGGCGGCCGCTGGTTCCATATGCTGACCGGCAACCTCAGCCACCAGATCGAACACCACCTGTTCCCGGACATGCCCTCGCGCCGCTACGCCCAGGTGGCGCCGAAAGTGCGCGAAATCTGCGCGCGCTACGGCGTGCATTACAACACCGGCGGCTTCTGGAAGCAGTACGCCAGCGTGATGTGGCGCATCCTGCGCCACGCCTTCCCGTCGAAACGGGCGGCCGTTCCGGCGGCCTGAGCCGGGCTCAGTCGCCCGGCTTGCGGTACAGGTGCACGAAGCGGTCGGTGCGGCCGCGGATGGCCGGGTCGAACGCGCTCAGGCTGCGGTCGTCGGCCGGGTTGCGCAGCACGGGAATCGCCGCGGTCCATTCCAGGCCGTAACGCCGCAGCTCGGCGATGACGAACTTCTCCTCGATGCGGTGCAGGCCCTTGGCGGCATCGGTGCCGGCCCCGTCCTTGGCCGAGTGATCGACGATCAGCAGATGCCCGCCGGGCTTGAGCGCGGCCACCAGCTGGCCGAGGAACACCTGGTCGTTGATGGCCGGCCAACCGTGCTCCGGATCGGCGTAATACAGGTCGTGCAGCGACAGGTTGATCAGCGCGCCGTCCAAGCTGGCCGGCTCCAGGCCCAGATCGTCGTTGGCGACCAAGCGGTATTCCACGTTCGGCAACCGGCCGTCGGCCAGGCGCGCCTCGAACGAGCGCTGCACGAAGCGCTCGTAGGGCGCGTTGTTGAGCAGCAGCACCTTGCCCTTCTTGCCGACCACGCCGGCCAGGATCTCGCTGTAATAGCCGCCGCCGCCGAACACGTCGGCCACGGTCATGCCGCGCTCGAAGCCGGCCAGGGCCAGCACCTGCTGCGGTTTGTCGCGCAGGTCGCGCTCGCGGTCGGCGGCGCTGCGCGCCGGATCATTCAGCGCGTCGGCGACGCGGCCGCTGGCGCCGGCGTCCGCCGGCTGGGACAGGGCCAGCAGCACCAGGGCGCCGGTCAGGAAAGAGGAGACGTTGAGCATGGGCTACTCCGGATTTTCGGCCAGCATAGTGCCGGCGCCGCGCGCCGGCAACTGCCGGAAGTCACGGGCGCTCAGAGCGACACGATGCCTTTCAGATAACGCCGGGCGCGGCCGGAAACCGACACGCCGTCGGCGTCCAGCGCGCAGTGCAGCAGGCCGGTACGCGCCGAAACCTGCAGTGCGGTGAGCTGCATGCGGCCCAGGCGCGCGGCCCAGAACGGCGTCAACGCGGCGTGGATGGAGCCGGTCACCGGGTCCTCGTCGCCGCCGTTGGCCGGCCAGAAATAGCGCGAGACGAAATCGATGCCGGCAACGTCGCCCGGCGCGGTGGCGCAGACGTCGCGCGGCGCGACGCGCCGGAGCGCGGCCGAATCGGGCCGCAGCGCGCGCACCTGCGCGGCGTTCTCGTACACCGCGATCCAGGCCTGTTCGTTGGCCCACACCTCCACCGGCGCGGCGCCCAGGCCGGCCAGCAGATCGGCCGGCGGAGCCGCCACCGGCTGCGGCGCGCGGTTCGGGAAACGCATGCCGATCAGGCCGTCGCCGGATTCGGTGACGGTGATGTCGCCGACCGCCTTGGCATGGAACACCAGCGGCTGCGCGCGGCCCAGCTCGTGCATCAGCACGAAGGCGCTGGCCAGCGTGGCGTGGCCGCAGAACGGGATTTCGGCGAGCGGCGAGAACCAGCGGATGTGGAAGCGGCCGTCGGCCTGGTGCACCAGGAACGCGGTTTCCGACAGGTTGTTCTCGGCCGCGATGGACTGCATCAGCGCGTCCGGCAGCCATTCCACCAAGGGCACCACCGCCGCCGGATTGCCGGTGAACGGCTTATCGGCGAAGGCGTCGACGATGTACATCGCGTAATTCATGTTCCCCCCGGAACGCTGGACGGCCGCGGACCCGCGCTTATTTGGCGGGCGTGAACTTCAGCGGGCCGGTGTAGCCGGCCCACGGCGTGGAGGCGTCGGTCTTGGCGACCACGCTGGTCTCCGCGCCGGTCTGGCCGTTCTGCTCGATGCGCACCAGGATCTCCGGCAGGAAGTAGTTGATGAAGAAGGTCGCGTTCTTGCGGATCACCGGATTGACCTTCAGGGTCACGGTCTGGCCCGGCTCGATGCGGAACGCCAGGATGCCTTCGTTGAGGTAGGCGCCCTTGTTGAGGATCTTCTCCGGCGAGAACGCCGTGCTCGGAATCAGGCCGATGCCGGTGATCTTGTAGTCGCCGGCCGGCAATTCGACGGTCTGCTGGGCGCCGTAGCGGGTGAAGTTGGGGATGTCGAAGTTGATGAAGCGCTTGTTGACCATGGTGAACACCACCAGGCCGTCCTTCGCGCCCCACTCCAGGCCGCCGGATTCCAGCTGCGCCTTGATCTTGGGCTTCAGCTCGATCTCGCTGCTGAAGGCGGCGATGTCGACGGTGAGCTTGCCGGTTTCCTGGGCGGCGGCGAAGCCGGCGCACAGCAGCAGCGCGGCGGCGGAGAAGGCACGGAGCGTGGAGCGCATAAATCCCCTGATTTTTGGTTGGATGAAAAAGCCCCGGCAGGCCGGGGCGATCGGAATCACTGTAGCAAGCGCCGGCGCGGCCGTCCAGCGCGGCGCCGTCACAGCAGCGCGCGGCTGCCGTCCACGAAGCGGTCGAGCGCGGCGCGCAGTTCCGGCAGCTGCTTCTCGTCGCCGTAGGCGTACAGGAACACCAGGCGGCCGTTCAGCACGGTGACCGCGCCGACGCAGGAAATCACCGACTGTTCGGTGCCGGTCGCGGTCTTCACGTTCAAGGGCACGCGCATGCTGAAGCGCAGCGAATTCGGGTCGTTGCCGTACACCTGCGGCTTGCCGATCTCGCCGTAGCTCACTTCCACCTCGGTGCCGGCGGCCTCGCTCATGCGCTCGTTGGCCTTCGCGGTGTCGGCCTTCATCAGCTCGTTGGCGTCCAGCAGGCCCATGGTCTTGGCGATCTCGGCGCGGCCGAGCTGCCAGTCGGCGGCGCTGATCTCGATGCCCTCGACCGATTTCATGACCTGCACCTGGAAGCCGGGGCGGGTCGGGTTGCCGGCCTTGCCGCTCATCATGTCGCGGAAGTCGGCTTCGGACAGGAAGTATTCCACCAACCGGTTGCTCTGCGGCAGCGCGGCGGCGGTGATGTCGAACAGCGCCGGAATCGTCTGGCTGGTGCGGACGTAGCCGTCCGGCACCGAAACCTTGATCTGGCGGTCGCCGACGGTGAGCGGCACGGCTTGGTCGGCGGACGCGAAGGCCGAGTACGCCAGCAGGGCGGCGGCGGCGAGAAGGCGGAACGGATGACGCATGGAATTTCCCCGGTTTGTTGTGTGGATGGATCGGGCATCAGTATGCCATTAAAACAAAAGCCGCCCGAGGGCGGCTTCTACGGTCAACCGTAAAGACTCACCCGCACTTGCTGTAACCGCAGTTCAGGCAGGTCTGGCAGCCGTCCATCAGCACCAGCGCCTTGGTGCTGCACTTGTGGCACATGGTGGCGGTGGAAGGAAAAGAGGCTCCCTCGCCGGACTGCGATGCCGCCTCGTCGGCGCTGGAGCGCCCGGCATCCACGGCGAGGTCGCCCTCAGGAGAGACTGCCTTCTTCTTGGTGCGGTTCTCGTAGGCCGCACGCTTTTCGGCGATCAGCGCGCGTTGCGCGTCGCTGAGCTCCGGATCCACGATCATGCCGATGGATTTCAGGTGCTCCTCCACCACCGAGCCGATCTCGGCCACGATGGAGGGCATGTACACGCCGCCGGCCTTGAAGTAGCCGCCGCGCGGATCGAACACCGCCTTCATCTCCTCCACCAGGAAGGTCACGTCGCCGCCCTTGCGGAACACGGCGCTCATGATGCGGGTGATGGCGACCACCCACTGGAAGTGGTCCATGTTCTTGGAGTTGATGAACACCTCGAACGGGCGGCGCAGCTCGTGGTCGGTGCCCGGGTTGAGCACGATGTCGTTGATGGTCACGTACATGGCGTGCTCCACCAGCGGCGACTTGATCTTGTAGGTGGCGCCGACCAGCGATTCCGGGCGCTCGACCTTCTCGTGCATGTGGATGATCTCGGCGCCCAGCACGGCCGGCGCGGCGCTCGCCGGAGCGGCGGCCGCGGTCTCGGCGGCGGCTTTGTCCTCCGGCTTCTGCACGCTGTAGGATTTGATTTTTTTTGTAATTTTGATGGCCATTACTGCTCTGACTCCTGGGTATTCG
>CAZRXZ010000034.1:0-8229 GCA_964604095.1 uncultured Arenimonas sp.
TGCATGCCCTGCTGGCCACGCACGAGCTGCTCAACCGCTCCGGCGCCGATGTGCTCGGCAGCGCGCTGGAGCCGCTGCGCAAACGCATCGACAGCCTGCTGGCCGACCAGGCCAAGGGCCGGCGCTGGCCGGTGGAGCGCATCCGCGTGATCGGCTCCTACACCCGCACGCGCGACGAGGCCGCGTTCCGGCAGGTGGCCGGCGCGGTGCTGGCGCGCAAGCGCCTGCGCTTCGACTACACCGCGCGCTCCACCGACCAGCTGACCGTGCGCACGGTGTCGCCGCAGCGGCTGACCCACTACCGCGACAACTGGTACCTGGACGCCTACGACCACGGACGCGACGCCCTGCGCAGCTTCTCGGTCGACCGCATGCGGCATGTGCGGTCGTTGGACGAGGACGCGCACGACGTCTCCGAGCAGGAGTTGAACGAACAGCTGACCGAAGGTTACGGCATCTTTTCCGGCAAGGCCCGGCATACCGCCACCATCGTGTTCTCGGCCGAGGCCGCGCGCTGGGTGGCCGAAGAGCACTGGCATTCGAGGCAGGAGGGCCGTTTCCTGCCGGACGGCCGCTACGAGCTGAAGGTGCCGTACAGCAATCCGCGCGAGCTGCTGATGGACGTGCTGCGCTACGGCGCCGACGCCGAGATCACCGCGCCGGTGCCGCTGCGCGAATCGGCGCGGATGAGCCTGCAGCTGGCCTTGGCGCGCTACGGGGCCTGAACATGGCCGCGCCCGACAAGCGCATCGCGCTGGTGCTGGGTTCCGGCGGCGCCCGCGGCCTGGCGCACATCGGCGTGATCGAGGCGCTGCAAGCGCGCGGCTATGCCATCGAGGCGGTCGCCGGCTGTTCGATGGGCGCCTTGGTCGGCGGCATCTTCTGCGCCGGCCATCTGCCGGAGTACCGGCAGTGGGCCTGCTCCTTGAGCCGGCGCGAAGTGTTCGGCTTGGTCGATTTCGCGTTCGGCCACCCGGGCTTCATCAAAGGCGACCGGGTGATGGCGGTGCTGCGGGGCCTGACCGGCGAGCACCTGATCGAAGACCTGCCGGTGCCGTTCACCGCCGTCGCCACCGATCTGGATGCCCGCCGCGAGATCCGCATCGGCCAAGGGCCGCTGTTCGACGCCATCCGCGCCTCGATCGCGATTCCGATGCTGCTCACGCCGCACCGCTATCTCGACCGCGACCTTGTGGACGGCGGCTTGCTGGCGCCCTTGCCTTTGGCCGCCGGCGAGGCCTTCGGCCTGCCGCGTCTGTTCGCGGTCGATCTGAACGCCGAGCGCAGCGCCATCGCGGCGCCGGCGTTGCCGGCCTCGGCACCCGTTGCGGAAGCGGTGCCGCCGAACGATACCCTGCGCGCCATCCAGCAGGGTTGGGCGCGTCTGTTGCAGGGTGTCCGGCCGGCCGCGGGCGGCGGCATCGTCAATCGCGGATTGATGGACTTGATGTCGCAGTCCCTGGGCGCCATGCACGGCTTCATGACCCAGGTGCAGCTCGAACGCCATCCGCCGGACCTGTTGATCGGCATTCCCGAGAACGCCTGCGCCATCTACGAGTTCTGGCGCGCCGAGGAGATGATCGCGCTCGGCCGGCGCATCGCCGGCGAGGCCTTGGATCAGTTCGAAGCCGGCAGCTGATCGGGCGTCTGCGGCACGCGCACCAGGTCGGCCGGATCGTAGCCGTAGGCCGCGAAGCGCGCGGTCAGTTCGGCCAGTTGCGCGTCCGACATCACCGGCTCGCGCGCGAACACCCAGGCCATGCTACGGTCCGGATTGCCGATCAGGGCCCAACGGTAATCCGGCGAGACCTCCAGGATCAGCAGCTGCGCGCGGATCAACCCGCCCCAGAAGCGCACCTGCCAGTGGTTGTTGTTGCTGTTCGGATACACGCGGGCGGTGGCCTGCATGCGGCGCTCCGGTTCGCCGAAGCGCTTGCGGTAGACATACACGTTGTCGATATCGCCGTCGGGCTTGAGCGCGTACACGTCGGCGGTCGCCACCTTGCCCTTCTCGGCGAAGTACGGAATATGCGCGATCACCCACCAGCGGCCCATGTAACGTTCCAGGTCGATGGCGGCCGAACTGGTCAGCGGGGCCGGTTTGCCGGCGTTGGCGACGCCGAACAGGGCCAGTGAAATGCCGATGACGGCGAGGGCGGCGATGAGTTTTGCCATGGGCGGAGCTCCTGGATTGCCAACCCATGATGCGGGTCGGCTGCTGAAGGGGGCGTCAATTCCGGCCGTCTCGCGTCATGAGAGCGTGCCCGCGGACACTGTCGGTGACCGAATCGACCGGAGCCGTCCGATGCATGCCGCCATTCTTCATCGCCTGGGCTGGCAGGTGCCTGCCCTGCTGCTGTTAACGTCCCTGCTGCTGCCGGCGTGGCCGTGGCTCAGTGCCTGGTTCGGGCCCTGGCCGTTGTGGCTGGCGGCGATGCCCTTGACGGCGCTCGGACTGGCCCGGCGCGACGGACGGGCGATCCGGCCTGCGGCGCCGCCGCAGCGTGCGCAAGTGCTTGTTTTCCCCGCCGGCGAGCGGCCGAAAGCGCGGGCCGCGCGCGCGGCGCGTCGGGTGGCGTGACCTGCGGCAGGGGCCGGCGGCCGCGGGTTTGTGGTATTTTGCGGACTTCATGTCCGTAGCAAGGAACCCGATGTATGCGTCGCAACGCCCTGATGTTGTCCGTCCTGCTCGCCGCCCCGGCGGGAGCGCAAACCGTGACTGAAGACCCGTACCTGTGGCTGGAAGGCGTGGAAGACGCCAAGGCCCTGGATTGGGTGCGGGGCGAAAACGCCAAGACCCAGGCCGAGCTGACCGGCACCGCCGAGTTCAAGGCCCTGCGCGACGACCTGCGCGCGATCATGGATTCCAACGCCCGCATCCCGGGCGTGAACAAGATGGGCGGCCATTACTACAACTTCTGGCGCGACAAGGCCAATCCGGCCGGCGTCTGGCGCCGCACCACCCTGGCCGAGTACCGCAAGGCCGAACCGGCCTGGGAAGTGCTGATCGACCTGGACGCGCTGAACAAGGCCGAGAACGCCAATTGGGTCTGGCACGGCGCCGATTGCCGCAAGCCGGCCTACGACCGCTGCCTGATCGCGCTCTCGCGCGGCGGCGCCGACGCCGACGAGACCCGCGAGTTCGACCTGGCCGGCAAGCGTTGGCTGAAGGACGGCTTCTTCCGCCCTGAAGCCAAGGGCGCGGTGGGCTGGAAGAGCCTGGACGAAGTCTATGTGTACACCGATTTCGGCGCCGGCAGCATGACCGAATCCGGCTACCCGCGCATCGCCAAGCTCTGGCGCCGCGGCACGCCGCTGGCCTCGGCCAAGACCGTGTACGAGGGCCGCGCCGACGACATGTACATCGCCGCGATGCACGACGACACCACCGGCTTCGAGCGCGATTTCGTCTCGCGCACGCTGGCGTTCTACAACGACGAGCTGTACCTGATCCGCGCCGACGGCAGCCTGGCCAAGGTCGATGCGCCGAATTCGGCGCAGAAGAACGTGCACAAGCAGCACCTGCTGCTGGAGCTGCGCGAACCCTGGACCGTGGCCGGCAAGACCTACCCGGCCGGCGCCCTGCTCGCCGCCGACTTCGACGCCTTCATGCAGGGCAAGCGCGAATTCCGCGTGCTGTTCGAACCCAGCGCCAGCACCTCCCTGGCCGGTTACAGCTGGACCAAGAACTTCCTGCTGCTGAACGTGCTGGACGACGTCAAGAACCGCATCACCGTGCTCGACCCGGCCAAGGGCTGGGCCGCGCGCCCGCTCGCCGGCGCGCCGTCCTTCGGCACGCTCTCGGTGTCGGCGGTGGACGACGAGCACACCGACGACTATTTCCTGAGCGTCACCGACTACCTGACGCCGACCGCGCTGATGCTGGGCGCGGTCGACGCCAAGCCCGAGACCCTGAAGCAGCTGCCGGCCTTCTTCGACGCCAGCCAGCACGAGATCAGCCAGAACTTCGCGGTCAGCAAGGACGGCACCCGGGTGCCGTACTTCATGGTCTCGCGCAAGGGCATGGTGCGCAACGGCGACAACCCGACCCTGCTGTACGGCTACGGCGGCTTCGAGATCTCGCTGACCCCGTCGTACTCGGCGTCGGTCGGCCGCGCCTGGCTGAGCCAGGGCGGCGTGTACGTGGTGGCCAACATCCGCGGCGGCGGCGAATACGGCCCGCGCTGGCATCAGGCGGCGCTGAAGGCCAACCGCAACAAGGCCTATGAGGACTTCGCCGCGGTGGCCGAGGACCTCATCGCGCGCAAGGTGACCCAGCCCAAGCGTCTGGGCATGCAGGGCGGCAGCAACGGCGGCCTGCTGATGGGCAACATGACCGTGATGTATCCGCAGCTGTTCGGCGCCGTGGTCTGCCAGGTGCCGCTGCTGGACATGAAGCGCTACCACAAGCTGCTGGCCGGCGCGTCCTGGATGGCCGAATACGGCAATCCGGACACCGACGACTGGAACTTCCTGAAAGCCTACTCGCCGTACCAGAACGTGCGCGCCGACGGCAAATACCCGCCGGTGCTGTTCACCACCTCGACCCGCGACGACCGCGTGCATCCGGGCCACGCCCGCAAGATGATGGCGCGCATGGCCGAACAGGGCCACGACGTGCGCTACTACGAGAACATCGAGGGCGGGCACGGCGGCGCGGCCAACAACGAACAGGCCGCGTTCATGCAGGCGCTGGCCTACACCTTCCTGAAACAGAAACTGTTCCCCGAGGACTGATCCATGCACGCATCCCTGAAACCGCTGCTGCTCGCCTCGCTCGCCTGGAGTGCCCTTGTGTCCGCCGAAACCCCGAAACCGCCCGTGATCGCCAAGAAGCCGCATACGGTCACCGCGCCGCACGGCGCCGAGCGCCGTGACGACTACTACTGGCTGCGCGACGATTCGCGCAAGAACCCCGAGATGCTGGCGGTGCTGAACGCCGAGAACGCCTACGCCGACGCCGTGCTGGCCAGGTCGAAGCCGACCGCCGACGCGCTGTACGCCGAGATCACCGGCCGCATCAAGCAGGACGACGCCTCGGTGCCGTACCTGAAGAAGGGCTATTGGTACTACTCGCGCTTCGAGGCCGGCAAGGACTACGCCGTCATCGCCCGCCGCAAGGGCAGCATGGACGCGCCGGAGGAGATCCTGTTCGACCAGAACGCGATGGCCGCCGGCAAGGGCTATTTCAGCATCGGCGATTGGGAGATCAGCCCGGACAACGGCAAGGTGGCCTGGGCCGAGGATTCGGTCGGCCGCCGCCAGTACCGGCTGTTCGTGAAGGACCTGGCCACCGGCCGGGTGCAGGCCGACGTGGTCGACAACGTCGAGCCCAACATCGTCTGGGCCGACGACAACCGCACCCTGTTCTACATCGAGAAGGATCCGGTCACCCTGCTCAGCAAACGGGTCAAGACCCACGTGCTCGGCAGCGACCCGGCGCGCGACGCGCTGGTGTACGAGGAGGCCGACGACAGCTTCTACATGGGCATCGGCCGCACCCGCTCCGACGAATTCATCTGCATCCAGGTGCAGAGCACGGTCAGCTCCGAGATGCGCTGCACGCCGGCCGCCAAGCCGGGCGCGTTCACCGTGTTCGCGCCGCGCGAGCGCGACGTGGAATACAGCGCCGACCACCTCGGCGGCCGTTGGGTGATCCGCACCAACTGGAACGCGCCGAACTTCCGGCTGATGACCCTGGCCGCCGGCAAGCCGACCGGCGACCGCGCGGCCTGGCAGGAACTGGTGCCGCACGCCGGCGACGTGTTCATCGAGGGCTTCGAGCTGTTCGACGGCTTCATCGCCGTCGAGGAGCGTTCGAACGCGCTGCTGCGCCTGCGCACGCTCGGCGCCGACGGCAAGAGCGCGTTCGTGGCCAGCGACGAGCCGGCCTACACCATGGGCCTGAACGTCAACGCCGAGCCCGGCACCGACTGGCTGCGCTACGGCTACACCTCGCTGACCACGCCGAACACGGTGTACGAAGTGAACGTGAAGACCGGCGAGCGCCGCCTGCTCAAGCGCGACCCGGTGCTGGGCGGCTACAACCCGGACGACTACGTGACCGAACGCCTGTGGGCCACCGCCCGCGACGGCACCCGCATCCCGGTCTCCGTGGTGTACAAGAAGGGTTTCCGGAAGGACGGCAAGGCCGCGCTGCTGCAGTACGCCTACGGCAGCTACGGCGCCAGCACCGATCCGCGCTTCTCGGTCATCAACGTCAGCCTGCTCGACCGCGGCATGGTGTACGCCATCGCCCACATCCGCGGCGGCCAGGAAATGGGCCGCGCCTGGTACGACCAGGGCAAGCTGCTGAACAAGATCAACACCTTCACCGACTTCATCGACGTCACCCGCTTCCTGGTCAAGGAAGGCTACGCCGCCAAGGACCGCGTGGCGGCCTACGGCGGCTCGGCCGGCGGCCTGCTGATGGGCGCCATCTCCAACCTGGCGCCGCAGGACTACACCCTGATCATCTCGCAGGTGCCGTTCGTGGACGTGGTCACCACCATGCTCGACGAGAGCATCCCGCTCACCACCAACGAGTACGACGAGTGGGGCAATCCGGCCGAGCGCAAGTACTACGACTACATGCTGTCGTATTCGCCGTACGACAACCTGGCGCGCAAGGCCTATCCGACCATGTTCATCGGCACCGGCCTGTGGGATTCGCAGGTGCAGTACTTCGAGCCGGCCAAGTACGTGGCCCGCCTGCGCGAGCTGAAGACCGACCGCAATCCGGTGGTGTTCCGCGTCAACATGGAAGCCGGGCACGGCGGCAAGTCCGGCCGTTTCCGCCGCTACCAGGAAAGCGCCGAGCAGTTCGCCTTCATGCTGCAGGTGCTGGGCGTGCCGTAAGCGGCGTCCGCTCCCGCGTTTCGCGCGCAAGGGCCCGGGATTCCGGGCCCTTCGCGTTGGCGGCGGCGTATGCCCGCGCCGCCGGGAACCGCTATACTGGCCCCATGAAACGAAACGCCCTGAAACTTCCGTTCGCGCTCCTGTGCCTGTGCCTGGCCTTGTCGGCCTGCGGCAACAAAGGCCCCTTGGTGAAGCCCGAGCCGGCCGAGGCCAAGGCCGGCGGCTGATGCCTTTGCGCTTCACCAAGATGCACGGCGCCGGCAACGACTTCGTGGTGCTGGATTGCCGCGACGGCGCGCCCTTGCCCGACGCCGACACGCTGCGCCGCATGGGCGACCGCCATGTCGGCGTCGGCTTCGACCAACTGCTGGCCATCGAGCCGCCGACCGCCCCCGGTTCGCTGGCGTCCTACCGCATCCTCAACCAGGACGGCAGCTTCGCCGGCCAGTGCGGCAACGGCGCGCGTTGCGTGGCGCATTGGCTGGTCGGCGCCGGTGCCGCCGACGCCGAGCGCTTCACGCTCGACAGCCCGGCCGGCCCGATCGGCGTGCGCCGCGCCGGCGGCCAGTACGCGCTCGACATGGGCTTCCCGTATTTCGCGCCGGACGACATTCCCCTGCTGGCCGAAGCCGAGGCGCCGCTGTACCGGTTTCCGATCGACGGCGTCGAGCACGCCTTCAGCGCGGTGTCGATGGGCAATCCGCACGCGGTGTTCCTGGTCGATTCGGCGCACGACGCCCCGGTCGCGCATTGGGGCCAGGCCCTGCAGGCCGCGCACGTGTTTCCCGACGGCGTCAACGTCGGTTTCGCCGAGCGTGTGGACGCCGGCAACATCCGCCTGCGCGTGTTCGAACGCGGCGTCGGCGAGACCTTGGCCTGCGGTTCCGGCGCCTGCGCCGCCGCGGTCAGCCTGATGCGCCTGGGCCTGGTGTCGCGCCGCGTGGCGGTGCATTTGCCGGGCGGTACGCTTATGATTGACTGGCCGGACGATGCCGCGCCGGTGACGATGACCGGACCCGCCGAGCGGGTCTTCGAAGGAGAATGGCGGCATGCTTGAGGAACGTCCGGAAAAACTGAGCGCGCACGAGGTGGCGGTGTGGTTGCGCCGGCATCCGGATTTCCTGGGCCAGTTCCCGGATCTGGCGATGAGCCTGACCGTGCCCAAGCAGGACGGCAAGACCGCGACGCTGTCGTCCTACCAATTGGAGATCCTGCGCGACAAGAACAAGGAGCTGGCCCGCCGCCTGCACGAGCTCGGCCAGAACGCGCAGGACAACGAGCGCCTGAGCCAGCTGGTGCATGAGCTCAGTCTGGCGCTGCTGCGCGCGCGCACGCCGTCGGAGGTGGTGCACACCTTCGCCGCCTGCCTGA
>CAZRXZ010000035.1:0-8185 GCA_964604095.1 uncultured Arenimonas sp.
TTCAGCAGCTTGCCGCTTTCCACGATGGCGTCGATCGGGCCGATCTTCCGGCTGAGCAGCACCGGGATGACCAGCAGGGTGGCCACGTTCCAGGCCATGCCGGCGGCGCTGGCGATGGCGCGCTCCACGCCGCGCTTGCGGCGCTTGCCCTGGCGCAGCAGCAGGCCCACGGTGGCCGATATCGCGGCAAAACCCAGAATCGGCAACGCATGCGCGTTGGCCAGGCGCAGGCCATCGGCCAAGGTCGGATTGCCACCGTCCAGGCGAATCTGCGCGGCGCCGACCAGGGCGGCGTTGAAGTAGTGGATCACCATCGCCTGGCTCAGATAGAAGGCGAACAGCACCGCCAGATTGAACGGCGCGAAACCGTGTTCGAACAGCCGGCCGGCGGCCAAGGGCAGGGCGAATACGGCGAGCACCGCCAGCGACGCCAGCCCGGACAGCACCGGAAACAGCAGCAGCTCTTTGTCGTCGCGCAGCACCGCGAAGCAGGCTTTCAGCAGATCCCAACTACGGCCGAACTGTTCCATTCCGTTTCTCCCCCAGGTGAAGCGCCAGTGTGCCACGGCGGCTTGCCGGCGCATCGGCCGGAAGTCACCTTTGGCGGAAAATTTCGTCCCGGACGGGATTTGTCTTGCGCGTCAAGCGGTCATTCGCGTCCGCGCAGGGGCTGTGGATAAGTTCGTGGAAAACCCGGTGGCAATTCGTTGAAAAATTAAAAATCAACGTAAACAAGGCCTATGAAATCTTTCTTAAAGTGTTTTCTCAAGTTGGTGCAAGCTATTGATTCGCAAAACGAAAGTTAGGGGAAAAGTGCTTGACTTTGCCATTTCGGAGTACTACTGTGGGTAATCGGGGGTAATACTGGTTTTTTGTGGGAAAAGGTGGATATGTTCCAGGGCGAAACCGCAATCAGCATCGATGACAAGGGGCGTTTGGCCATCCCCACGGCCTTTCGCGACTTGGTCGCGGGCGCGTGCAACAACCGCTTGGTGCTGACCTACAACCCCTATGAGCCCGGTTGCCTGTGGTTGTACCCCGAATCCGAATGGCAGAAAGTGCGCGATCAAGTCATCGCCCTGCCCAGCGCCAAGAAGGTCTATCGCAGTCTGCAGCTGAAGCTGGTCGGCGCCGCCACCTTCCTGGAGCCCGACGGCAGCGCCCGTATCCTGCTGCCGGCCAGCCACCGCCACGCCGCGGGCTTGGAAAAGCGCGCCGTGCTGGTCGGCATGGGCGTCAAGCTCGAGCTGTGGAGCGAGCAGGCGCACCTGGCGCAGATCCGCCAGAGCATCGTCGAGGACGACGTCACCGACGCCATGCTGGACCTGAGGTTGTAAGCCATGGCGAACGGGACCTCTGTGACGCAGCAGACTCCCCGCCACCTTCCCGTGATGTGGAAAGAGGTTATGGACGGCCTGCGAGTCAAACCCGATGGATGCTATCTCGACGGCACCTTCGGGCGCGGCGGCCATGCGCGCGGCATCCTCGACCGGCTCGGCCCGGACGGCCGCCTGTTGCTGATGGACAAGGATCCGGACGCCATCGCACACGCCGAGGCGCACTTCACCGCCGACGCGCGCGTCAGCCTGCACCACGGTTCCTTCGCCGACATGGGGCACTGGCCGGCAACGGCCGGCGGGCTGGACGGCGTGCTGCTCGACCTGGGCGTGTCGTCGCCGCAGCTGGACGTGGCCGAGCGCGGGTTCAGCTTCCGCCAGGACGGTCCGCTCGACATGCGCATGGACACCCGCCATGGCCAAAGCGCGGCCGAGTGGCTGGCGCAGGCGTCCGAAAAGGACATCGCCGACGTGCTCTGGCTGTACGGCGAGGAGCGGCTCAGCCGCCGCATCGCGCGCACCCTGGCGGCCAAGCGCGGCGAGACGCCGTTCACCCGCACCGCGCAGCTGGCCGAATGCATCGCCGGCGTGGTCGGCCGCGGCGACGGCAAGACCCACCCGGCGACCCGCAGCTTCCAGGCCATCCGCATCTACATCAACCGCGAGCTGGCCGACCTGGAAGCCGGCCTGCAGGCCGCGCACGATTTGCTCAAGCCCGGCGGCCGCCTGGCGGTGATCAGCTTCCATTCGCTGGAAGACCGCATCGTCAAGCAGTTCATCGCCAAATGCGCGAAGGCGCCGGCCGGCAACCGCCGCATGCCGGCGGCCGCGCCGTTCCGGCCGACCCTGCACGACGTGTCCGGCGCGCTCAAGGCCGACGCCGCCGAGCTGGCCGAGAATCCGCGCGCGCGCAGCGCCGTGCTGCGCGTGGCCGAAAAGGCGGGTGCGGCGTGAGCCCGCGCCTGTTCGCCCTGGTGGCTTTGGTCCTGGCCTGCATCGCCAGCGCCGTGGCCGTGGTCTATTCGCGCCACTCGCACCGGCAGGCCTACATCGAGCTGAGCCGGCTGCAGAAGCAACGCGACGAATTCAACGTCGAGTTCCGCCGCCTGCAGACCGAGCAGGCCACGGTCTCGGAAAGCGCGCGCATCGTCGGCCTCGCCACCGAGAAGCTGGGCATGCATTTCCCGGCCGAGAACGAGACCCGGGTGGTGCAGCCATGAGGCCGATGCCGCGTGCCAGCCAGCCGCGGGTCCGTCTGGGCCTGATCGCGGGCATCCTGCTGTTCTGCGGCACGGTGGTGGTGGCGCGCGCCGCCTACATGCAGCTGATCGCCGACGACCGCCTGCAGGCCGCCGGCGACGAACGCTTCCTGCGCGAGGTCACCATCGCCACCACCCGCGGCATGATCACCGACCGCAACGGCGAGCCGCTGGCGGTGTCCAGTCCGGTCGAGTCGCTGTGGGTCAACCCGAAAGAGCTGCTGGCCGACGCCAAGCGCGTGCCGGAGCTGGCGCGCGCGGTCGGCCTGCCGGCCGACGAACTGACCCTGAAGCTGGCCCAGCGCAAGGACCGGCAGTTCATGTACCTGCGCCGGCACATGAATCCGGACGCGGCCAAGGCCGTGCTCGACCTCGACATTCCCGGCGTATACAGCAGCCGCGAGTTCCGCCGCTTCTATCCGCACCGCGAGGTGATGGCGCAGGTGATCGGTTTCACCAACCTCGACGAGCACGGCATCGAAGGCATGGAAAAGGCCTTCGACGACTGGCTGACCGGCACGCCGGGCAAGCAGAAGATCATCCGCGACCGGCGCGGCCGCGTGGTCGAGAACGTCGATTTGATCCGTCCGGCCGAGAACGGCAAGGACCTGGTGCTGTCGATCGACCGCCGCATCCAGTACCTGGCCTACAGCGAACTGAAGAAGACCGTGCTGCAGCACCAGGCGCGCTCCGGCACCGCGGTGGTGCTGGACGTGAAGACCGGTGAAGTGCTGGCCATGGTCAACTACCCCTCGTACAACCCGAACTCGCGCGAGAACATCCCGCCCGCGCGCCGCCGCAACGCCGCGGTCACCGACGTGCTGGAGCCGGGTTCGACCATGAAGCCGTTCACCGTGGCCGCCGCGCTGGAGAACGGCATCGATCCCGACATCGTGATCCCGACCGGCCCGGGCAAATACAAGATCGCCAACTACTACATCTCGGACGTGCACGACTACGGCCCGGTGACCCTGCGCCGGCTGCTGGTGAAGTCCTCCAACATCGGTTCGGCCAAACTGGCCGCGACCATGAGCAACCAGCACATGTACGGCGTGTTCAGCCGCTTCGGCTTCGGCGAGAAGACCGAGTCCGGCTTCCCGGGCGAATCCTCGGCGGTGCTGTCGGCGCCCAACCGCTGGGGCCCGGTCGAGAAGGCCACCATCGCCTACGGCTACGGCCTGTCGGTGACGCCGCTGCAGATCGCGCAGGCCTACGCCACCCTGGCCAACGGCGGCGTACGCGTCAGCCCGACCTTCATCAAAGGCGCCAAGACGCGCCGCGTGCGCGCGGTCGACGTACGCATCGCCAACGACGTGCTGCACATGCTGGAAGGCGTGATCGAGCCGGGCGGCACCGCCACCCAGGCCGCGATCAAGGGCTACCGCGTGGCCGGCAAGACCGGCACCTCGCGCCGGGCCGTGGCCGGCGGCTACGAGCGCCGCTACATCTCGCTGTTCGCCGGCGTGGTGCCGGTGGAGAACCCGCGTTTCGCGATGGCGGTGGTGGTGCATGAACCCTCGGCCGGCGGCTATTACGGCGGCGTGATCTCCGCCCCGGTGTTCCACAACGTGATGGACGGCGCGCTGCGCCTGATGGACGTGCCGCCGGACAACATCGCGCAATGGTATGCCGACGCCAAGCCGGCCACGCCGCCGGCGCCGCCGGCCGCCGAAGAGGATGTGGCGCCGGTGCCGGAGGTGACGCCATGAGCCGGCGCATGCCTTTGAGCGCCTTGGCCGACGGCCTGTTCACGCTGCCGGCCTCGGCCGAGCGCGAGATTTCCGGCCTGTGCGCCGATTCGCGCGCCATCGCCGACGGCGATGCGTTCCTGGCCGTGCCCGGCCTGAGCGCGCATGGCTTGAGCTACCTGAGCCCGGCGCAGGCGGCCAAGGCCGCCGTGGTGCTGTTCGAACCGCCCGCGCCGGCCGGTTGCGCATTGCCGCCGAATGCGCTGCCGGTGCCTGAGCTCAAGCGCCTGCAGGCCGCGCTCGCCGACCGTTTCTACGGCGCGCCCTCGAAGGCGATGACCGTGGTCGGCGTGACCGGCACCAACGGCAAGACCTCCACCGTGCAGCTGATCGCGCAGGCGTTCACCCTGCTGGGCCGCGCCGCCGGCACCATCGGCACCTTGGGCATCGGCCTGTACGGCCGCCTGCAGGCCGGCGAGCGCACCACGCCGGACGTGATCGCGGTGCACCGCGCGCTCGGCGCCATGCGCGACGACGGCGCCGAGGTGGTGGCGATGGAAGTGTCCTCGCATGCGCTCGAGCAGGGGCGCGTGGCCGAGGTCGCGTTCGATACCGCGGTGTTCAGCAACCTGACCCAGGACCATCTGGATTACCACGGCACCATGGCCGCCTATTTCGAGGCCAAGGCCAAGCTGTTCGCCTGGCCCGGCCTGCGCCATGCGGTGATCAACATCGACGATGCCTACGGCCGTGAATTGGTCGGGCGCCTGCCATCCGGATTGGCCGTGATCCGTACGTCCTCGACCGGTGATGCCGGTGCCGGGCTGCGCGCCGAGGACGTGCGCTTGGGTCTGGACGGCATGCGCTTCCGGCTGTGCGAAACCGGCGCCGAAGCCGAGGTCGCCTCGCCGTTGCTCGGCCGCTTCAATGTAGACAACCTGCTGGCGGTGGCCGGCGTGCTGCGCGCGCAGGGCCTGTCCTTGGCCGAGGTCGCCGCGCTGCTGGGCCGTCTCGATCCGGTCGGCGGCCGCATGAGCCGCTTGGGCGGCAGCGCCGGCAAGCCGCTGGTGGTGGTCGATTACGCGCATACGCCGGACGCGCTGGAGCAGGCGCTGAAGACCCTGCGCGGCCACAGCCAGGCGCGGCTGATCTGCGTGTTCGGCTGCGGCGGCGACCGCGACCGCGGCAAGCGCCCGCTGATGGCGGCCAGCGCCGAGCGCTGGGCCGATGCGGTGTGGCTCACCGACGACAACCCGCGCAGCGAGTCGGGCGACGCCATCGTGGCCGAGATCCGCGCCGGATTCCGCGCGCCCGAACGCGTGCGCGTGCAGCGCGACCGCCGCCGCGCCATCGCCGAGGCCATCGCCGAAGCCGGCGCCGGCGACATCGTGCTGGTGGCCGGCAAGGGGCATGAAACCTATCAGGAAGTGGACGGCGTGAAGACGCCGTTCGACGACCGTGCCGTGGCCGGCGAATGCCTGCAGGTGGCGGCATGAGGACGCTGATGCTGTCGCAGATCGCGCAGTGGTGCGAAGGCCGCCTGGTCGGCGACGACGTCGCCGTCGCGCGCGTCAGCACCGACAGCCGCGAAGACCTGGCCGGCGCGCTGTTCGTGGCCTTGCGCGGCGAACGCTTCGACGCGCACGAGTTCGCCGCCCAGGCCGAAGACAACGGCGCCGCCGCCCTGCTGCTGCACAAACCGGTGGCCACCGGTTTGCCGCATGTGCTCTGCGCCGACACCGAACAGGCCCTGGCCGACATCGCCGCCGGCGTCGCCCGCGGCCGCCCGGCGGTGACGCTGGCGCTGACCGGCAGCAACGGCAAGACCTCGGTCAAGACCCTGCTGCACGCCATCCTGCGCGAGGCCGGCCGCGCCTACGTCAATCCGGGCAACCGCAACAACGAGATCGGCCTGCCGCTGGCGGTCATCGACGCGCCGGAAGACGCCGAGTTCGCCATTTACGAAATGGGCGCCGGCAAGCCCGGCGACATCGCCTACCTGTGCAGCGTGGTGACGCCGAACGTGGCCTTGGTCAACAACATCGCGCCGGCGCACATCGAACGCATGGGCTCGCTGCTGGGCATCGCCGAGACCAAAGGCGCCATCTACGAGGCCCTGCCGGACGACGGCATGGCGGTGGTCAACGTCGACGACGCCTTCGCGCCGTATTTCCTGGAGCGCATCGGCCGCCGCGGCGTGCTGCGCTTCGGCCTGGACAACAACGCCGACGTCAGCGCCCGCGCGCTGGCGCCGACCGCCGACGGTTCGCGTTTCGAACTGCTGAGCCCGGCCGGCCGCGCGCCGGTCGCGCTGGCGTTCCCCGGCCGGCACAACGTGCTGAACGCCTTGGCCGCCGCCGCCATGGCGCTGGCCGCCGGCGCGCCGTTCGACGCCGTGGTGGCCGGCCTGCAGGCCGCACGTCCGGTCGCCGGGCGCCAGGCCAACCGTACGCTCGGCAACGGCACCGTGCTGGTCGACGACAGCTACAACGCCAACCCCGGTTCGGTCGCGGCCGCCATCGACTCGCTGCGCGCGGCCTGTGCCCTGGACGGACGCGCCGCGGTACTGGTGCTGGGCGACATGGCCGAGCTCGGCGACGGCGCCGAGCACCTGCATGCCCA
The DNA here is from genome assembly GCA_964604095.1 of uncultured Arenimonas sp. Taxonomy (GTDB): domain Bacteria; phylum Pseudomonadota; class Gammaproteobacteria; order Xanthomonadales; family Xanthomonadaceae; genus Arenimonas. The sequence continues at coordinate 6,907 of CAZRXZ010000035.1, forward strand.
ACTCGGCGCCATGGCCAAACAGGCCGGCATCGGCCGCCTGCTCACCTGCGGCCGCTTGAGCGCCGCCGCCAGCGCCGCATTCGGCGCCGGCGCCACCCATTTCCCCGACCGCGAGGCCTTGACCGCCGCGCTCGCCGACGGATTGCAGGCCGACCAGCGGGTGCTGGTCAAGGGCTCGCGTTCCAGCCGGATGGACCTCGTGGTCGAGGCCCTGACGCAGCGCTTCGGCGCGAAGGAGACACCGCATGTTGCTTGAATTGGCCCGCTGGCTGCAGGAATTCGCCCGCCTGTTCGCGTTGTTCGACTACATCACCATGCGCGCCATCCTCGGCGCCCTGACCGCGCTGGCGCTGTCCCTGTGGTTGGGCCCGTCGGTGATCGCGCGCCTGTCGCGGCTGAAGGGCGGCCAGCCGATCCGCACCGACGGTCCGCAATCGCACTTCTCCAAGGCCGGCACCCCGACCATGGGCGGCGCGCTGATCCTGATGACCATCACCCTGTCGACCCTGCTGTGGGCCGACCTGCGCAACCGTTACGTCTGGATCGTGCTGGCGGTGCTGGTCGCCTACGGCCTGATCGGCTGGCTGGACGATTGGATCAAGATCGTGCGGCGCGACCCGAACGGCCTGAAGTCGCGCCATAAATACGCGCTGCAGTCGGTGTTCGGCGCCATCGCCGCGGTGGTGCTGTTCGTCACCGCCGACGCGCCGTCCAACACCACCCTGTACCTGCCGCTGCTGAAGAACGTGGCGGTGCCGCTGGGCGCGCTGTTCATGGTGGTGGCGTATTTCTGGATCGTCGGCTTCTCCAACGCGGTGAACCTGACCGACGGCCTGGACGGCCTGGCGATCATGCCGACGGTGCTGGTCGCCGGCGGCCTGGGCATCTTCGCCTACGCCTCCGGCAACGCGGTGTTCTCCAACTACCTGCAGATCCCGTCGGTGCCGGGGGCCGGCGAGCTGGCCATCGTCTGCGCCGCCATCGCCGGCGCCGGCCTGGGCTTCCTGTGGTTCAACACCTTCCCGGCCATGGTGTTCATGGGCGACATCGGCGCGCTGGCGCTGGGCGCCGCGCTCGGCGCCATCGCCGTGATCGTGCGCCAGGAGCTGATCCTGGTGATCATGGGCGGCATCTTCGTGATCGAGACGCTGTCGGTGATGATCCAGGTCGCCTCGTTCAAGCTGACCGGCAAGCGCGTGTTCCGCATGGCGCCGATCCACCACCATTTCGAACTCAAGGGCTGGCCGGAGCCGCGCGTGATCGTGCGCTTCTGGATCAT
>CAZRXZ010000036.1:0-8018 GCA_964604095.1 uncultured Arenimonas sp.
CCATCGGACTTGCCGCGCTGCGCGGCGTGCGCCGGTTCTTCCTTGCGCTCGCCGCTCGCGGTTTCTTCGCCGAAAATCGCGATTTTCAGGCGCGACAGCAGGCCCGGCTTCGGGGCTTGCGGTTTCGGCGCCGGAGCCTCGGGCTCCGCCGCCGCCACTTGCCGGGCCGGCGCCATCTGGGCCGGTTTCACATGGGTGACAGCCGGCTCGGCCGGCACGTTCAGCTGGGCCTTGGTCAGCGCATGCACTTCCAGCTTGCGCGGCACGCCGCGGTGGTAGCTGGGCTTGGCCACGTCTTCGGCCTGGTCGCCCTCGCGGATGCGGGTGACGTTGAAGTGCGGGGTCTCCAGCGCCTCGTCGGCGACGATGATGACCGGCGCCTCGTGGCGGGTTTCGATCTCGACCAGCGCGCGGCGTTTTTCATTGAGCAGATAATTGGCGATCTGCGGCGGCGCCTGCACCAGCACCTGCGCGGTCTTGTCCTTCATCGCATGCTCTTCGGCCAAACGCAGGATCGACAGCGACAGCGATTCGACGCTGCGCATGCGGCCGTGGCCGTCGCAGCGCGGACACACGATCTGGCTGGATTCGCCCAGCGAGGGGCGCAGGCGCTGGCGCGACAGCTCCAGCAGGCCGAAGCGCGAGATCTTGCCGATCTGCACACGTGCGCGGTCGAGCTTGAGCGCCTGCTGCAGGCGGTCTTCGACCATGCGTTGGTGCTTGCCCGAGCTCATGTCGATGAAGTCGATCACCACCAGGCCGCCCAAGTCCCGCAGGCGCATCTGGCGGGCCACTTCCTCGGCGGCTTCCAGGTTGGTGTTGAGCGCGGTCTCTTCGATGTCGCCGCCCTTGGTGGCGCGCGAGGAGTTGACGTCGACGGCGGTCAGCGCTTCGGTCTGGTCGACCACGATCGAGCCGCCGGACGGCAGGCGCACGGTGCGTTCGTAGGCCTGCTCGATCTGCGATTCGATCTGGAAGCGGTTGAACAGCGGGATGTCGTCCTTGTACATCTTCAGCTTGCGCAGGTTATGCGGCATCACCAGCTGCATGAAGTCCTGCGCCTGTTCGTAGATCTCGGCGGTGTCGACCAGCACTTCGCCGATGTCCGGGCGCATGTAGTCGCGCAGGGCGCGGATGATCAGACGCGACTCCTGGTAGATCAGGAACGGCGAGGGCTTGGCCAACGCGGCCTGGCTGATGGCCTTCCAGACCTGGATCAGGTAGTCGAGGTCCCATTGCAGTTCTTCGGCGTCGCGGCCCATGCCGGCGGTGCGGATGATCACGCCCATGTCGTCCGGGATGACCAAGGCGTCCATGGTCTGCTTCAGGGCCTGGCGGTCGTCGCCTTCGATGCGCCGGGACACGCCGCCGGCGGTCGGCGAGTTCGGCATCAGCACCATGTAGCGGCCGGCCAGCGAGATGTAGGTGGTCAGGGCGGCGCCCTTGTTGCCGCGCTCTTCCTTATCGACCTGGACCACGACCTCCTGGCCTTCGCGCAGGTATTCCTTCATGCCGGCTTTGTTGGGGTCGACGCCGGGCACGAAATAATCGCGGGAGATCTCCTTCAGCGGCAGGAATCCGTGACGGCCTGCGCCGTAGTCGACGAAGGCGGCTTCCAGGGAGGGTTCGAGGCGGACGATGCGTCCTTTGTAGATATTCGACTTCTTCTGCTCTTTGGCAGGCTGTTCGATGTCGATGTCGTAGAGCTGTTGGCCGTCGACGATGGCCACGCGCAGTTCTTCGGCCTGCGTGGCATTGATTAACATGCGTTTCATTGTACTTATCCTCACGCGCTCTACCGCGAGGACGCCGAGTTCGGCAGTCTGTGCAAGACGTTGCCAAATTGTTCAGCGCTGCAAGACCACGGGCGGACCCACGGGAGCGCACATCATTGTTTCGTTAAAGGGGCCAAACCACGCCGAGCGTCGTTCGGACTATATGCAGGTCGGGTGAAGCCCGCCACGCGCTTTTCATGGTCACTCCCTGGGAGTGCGGGGCGCGTATTGGGATACACTAGGCACTGGCTTTCGGCCGGCAACAAGTGAAATCAACACCTTACTTGCCGCCCCAGTTTAACAAGATGGAACAAAAATGACCACTATTTCCTTGAATCCCGGCGTAAAAACGGTAGCCGTGCCGGCGGACAGGGAGGGTCAGCGTCTCGATAATTTCCTGCTCGGACAGCTCAAGGGTGCGCCCAGAAGCCTGATTTACAAGATAATCCGCGACGGTCAAGTGCGGATCGACGGCAAGCGTGCCAAGCCTGACAGCCGGCTGGCGGCCGGTGCGCAAGTGCGCATCCCGCCGGTCAAGATCGAGCAGGCCGACCCGAACCGGGCGCCGCCCAAGGGCATGCTCGAGCGCCTGGCGGCCAGCATCGTGTTCGAGGACAAAGCGCTTTTGGTGCTGAACAAGCCGTCCGGCATCGCCACCCACGGCGGCAGCGGGGTGTCTTTCGGCGTCATCGAAGGCCTGCGCGCCCTGCGCCCGGGTGAACCGCTGGAGCTGGTGCATCGGCTCGACCGCGACACCTCCGGCGTGCTGGTGCTGGCCAAGAAGCGCTCGGCCCTGCTGCAGCTGCAGGCCTTGATGCGCGAGCAGGACGAGGACGAGGGGCCGGAAAAACAGTACCTGGCGCTGTTGGTCGGCAAGATGCCGTCCGGCACCATGACCGTACAGGCACCCTTGCAGAAATCGGTGTTGCAGGGCGGCGAACGCATGGTGCGGGTCGATCCGAAGGGCAAGCCCTCGGTCAGCCACTTCACCTTGTTGGAGCGCCGCGGCGGCCATAGCTTCTGCAAAGTCCGCATCGAAACCGGGCGCACGCACCAGATCCGCGTGCACGCCGCGCATATCGGGCATCCGGTGGCCGGCGACGAAAAGTACGGCGACAAGGACGCCAACCGCAAGCTCGCCGCCCAGTTCGGGCTGAAGCGCCTGTTCCTGCATGCCGCCTCGATGCAGTTCGCGCTCGACGACGGCCGCATGCCGTACACGCTCAACGCGCCGCTGGCGCCGGAGCTGAACGAGGTGCTGAACCGCTTAGCCGGCGAGTAAGGCCTCGGCCTTGGCCGCGCAGATGAAGTCGTTCAGGCTCAGCCCGCCCACGTCGTGGGTGGAAAAGCGGATGACGCAACGGTCGTAATGCACGCCCAGGTCCGGGTGGTGGTCTTCGCGGTGCGCGATGTACGCCAAGGCGTTCACGAAGGCCATGGTCTGATGGTAGTTTCCGAACGGAACTATCCGGCGGATCGCCTGTCCATCCTCCACCAGTTCCCACGCCGGCAACTGCGCCAGCAGGGCCTTGACGGTTTCGGCCGGCAGGCGGTGTTCGGCGCCGCGCAGCGGCCGGCAATGCTGTTGTTCCAAAGGCAGGTCCATGGCGGGTTCCATTCACGGGAAGGCGGACAGTTTAAGGTAAAATGCCGGCATGATCGAAATCACCGAAAACGCGCAGAACCATTTCCGCCACCTGCTGCAGAGCCAGGGCGTTGATGCCGTCGGCATCCGCATCAGCGCCGTCAATCCGGGCACGCCCACGGCCGATGCCCGGCTGGAGTTCGCCGAAAGCGGCGACCTGCTGGGCGATGAGTGGCAGGTCGAGTGCCCCGGTTTCGTGCTGTACGTCGACGCCGCCAGCGTCAAGTTCCTGGACGGCGCCCATATCGACATCACCGCCACCGCCGCCGGCAGCCAGCTCACCATCCGCGCGCCCAACATCAAGGGCCGCGCGCCGGACGCCGGCAGTTCGCTGGCCGAGCAGGTGATGTGGCTGATCGAGTCGGAGATCAACCCGCAGCTGGCCGCGCACAAGGGCCGCGTCAGCCTGGATTCGATCGATGCCGACAACGTGGTCTATCTGCGTTTCGGCGGCGGTTGCCATGGTTGCGGCATGGCCGATGTGACCCTGAAGCAGGGCATCGAAAAGACCGTGATGGCCAAGATTCCCGCCATCACCGCCGTGCGCGACGCCACCGACCACGGCTCCGGCACGGCGCCTTTCATCCCGCGTTGACCCGCAACGCCGCACTGCTGGCCGCCGTCGTCGCCGCGCATGCGGCCCTGTTGGTCTGGCTGGCCGGCGCCACCACGGTGCGGCTTGCGGCGCCGTCTTTCCAGAGCGTCACCGTCATCGAATTCGTGCGGCGTCCGAAGCCGCGGCCGGCGCCGAACCTGCCGTCCACAGTGGCCCGACTGCCAGCAGCGCCCGCCGAGCCGTCTCGGCGGGTGTTGCCGGCGCGGCGTCCGTCAGTGTCCGAGCCCGCCGGCCTGACGGCATCCGACGCGCCGCGTACGCATACCGCCGACGGCCGCGTGCTGGTGCCGCAGCAGGCCTTGGATGCCTTCCTGCGCAATGGCCAATCGCGCGATTTCGACGTGCAGCGCCCCGGGCTGGACGATATGGAGGCCTTGCTGAAGCGGCCGGTGGCCTTGGAGTACCGCGCCACCCGTTTCGACGCCGACTGGCAGGGCGAGCGGCCGCGGCTGGAGCGCGTGCTGGAGGCGGCGGTGGAAAAGACCACGGCCACGGTCAAGATCCCGATTCCCGGGCGCCCCGGCGCGTTCCTGCAGTGCAAGGTGGCGGTGCTGGCGGCCGGCGGCACCTGCGGTTTCATCGCCAACGACGACGGCTATTTCGTGCCCAAGGACGACCCGGACACGCTCAGTCCGGAAGAGGAGCGGCAATGCCAGGCCTGGTGGGATTTGATCGTCTCGGCCAAGACCCAGGCGGCCTGGCGGCGTACGCGCACGCTGTACGAGCAGGAGTGCCGGAAACCGCAGGCCAAAGCCCGGCCATGAAAAAAGCGGGCCGTAGCCCGCTTTTTCACCGGATGCCGTCGCGTCTTACTTGACCACGCCCATCTGGCCCGGCAGCGACGCGAAATACACGGCCAGGTTGGCCATGTCGGCTTCGCTCAGGGCCTGCACCTGGCCGACCATCACGGCGTTGTTGCGCTTGCCCGATTTGTAGTCCTTCAGCGCCTTCAGCAGGTAGTCCGGGTATTGTCCGGCCAGCTTCGGGTAGGTGTTGTCGAGGGTCTTGTTGCCGTCGGCGCCATGGCAGGCGGCGCAGGCCACGGCTTTCTGCTTGCCGGCGGCGGCATTGCCTTTCACGCCCATGGCGGCGGCCGGACCGGCGAGCGCGAAGGCGGCGAGGGCGATAACGAGTTGGGTCTTCATCTGAGGGCTTCCCTTATTTCTTGGCCGGCGTCTGCGCGGAGATGTAGGCGGCGATGTCGGCGATCTCCTGGGCGCTGAAGCTCATGGCCTGGGCGTTCATGGTCGGATGGCTGCGCTCGCCTTTGGCGTAGGCGGTCAGCGCGCTGACGATGTAGGCTTCGTTCTGGCCGGCGATCTTCGGCACGTGGTAGCTCGGGTAGGCGTTCTTGTATTCGGCGATGCCGTGGCAACCGGTGCAGGTGTACGCCAAGGACTTGCCTTTCTGCGCATCGCCTTTGGCCACGGCGTTGCCCGCGGCGAAGGCCAGCATCAGGCCGAGAAGAAGGGGAGTTTTGCTCATGTCGGGGCCGGTAAATGGTTCGAGTGGCCCAATTATACCCAGAATTCACCGGAATCAGGCAAGTAGGCATTACTTTAGGCAGATACACGCCGGCGCCCGTGACGCTAGCATGGCCGGTAATTTCCCACCTTCGCGCAACCGGCAGGCATCCCATGCAATTCACTTCCAAGAACCTCAAATCCGCTGTTTTGCTGATCGGACTCGGCCTGACGCTGAGCGCCTGCGGCGGCAAGCCCGATGCCAAGGCCGAGGCCGCCATGAAGGACGGCAAACCCGGCGCCGAGCAGAAGGCGCCGGACCCGGTGACGGTGGAGGCGGTGCCGGTCGCGCGCCGCGCCATCGCCGCCAGCTATTCGGGCACCGCGCCGCTGGAGGCGCGCGGCGAATCGCAGGTGGTCGCCAAGACCTCCGGCGTGGCGCTCGCCGTGTCGGCCGAAATCGGACAGCACGTGCGCGCCGGCCAGGTGCTGGTGCGCCTGGATTCCGATCGCTCCCGGCTGCAATCCGCGCAGAGCGCCGCGCAGGTGCGCAAGCTGGAAGCCAACTACAACCGCGCGCTGGAGCTGTCGAAGCGCCAGCTGGTGTCGGCCAACGACGTCGACCAGTTGAAGTACGACCTGGAGAACGCGCGCGCGGTCAACCGCCTGGCCAATCTCGAGGTTTCCTACGCGAACGTGACCGCGCCGATCTCCGGCGTGATCGCCGAACGCTCGATCAAGCCCGGCAACTTCGTGCAGATCAACACCCCGATCTTCCGCATCGTGGACATCTCGCGCCTGGAAGCCACCTTGAACGTGCCGGAACGCGAACTGGCTACGCTGAAGGTCGGCCAGCCGGTGGCGCTGAGCGTGGATGCCCTGCCGGGCCAGCGTTTCGACGGCCGCGTCGACCGCATCGCGCCGGTGATCGATTCCGGCAGCGGCACCTTCCGCGTGGTCTGCTCCTTCGACGCCGGCGAACTGCTGCAGCCGGGCATGTTCGGCCGCATGCGCATCGATTACGACCAGCGCGCTGACGCCCTGGTGGTGCCGCGTGCGGCGCTGCTCGACGACGACAGCGATCCGGCGGTGTTCGTGGTGCGTAACGGCAAGGCCGCCCGCGTCACCATCCGCGCCGGCTATACCGAAGGCGAGTGGGTCGAAATCCGTTCCGGCCTGAACGCCGGTGACCGCGTGGTCACCGCCGGCAAGGTCGCCCTGCGCGACGGCACGCCGGTGCAGGTCCTGGGCGACAAGCCGAAAGCGGCCGCCAAGCCGGAAGCCAAATGATGGACGGCGCGAAACACGACGGCGCCGAGCGCTCCGAATCCGGTGGCTTCAGCCTGGTGGAATTCTCCACCCGGCGGCGCGTCACCATCCTGATGGCGACGCTGACGTTCCTGCTGTTCGGCTTCCTGGCGCTGTCCAACCTCAAGGTCAACCTGCTGCCGGACCTGAGCTATCCGACCCTGACCGTGCGCACCGAATACACCGGCGCCGCGCCTTCGGAAGTGGAAACGCTGATCACCGAGCCGGCCGAAGAGGCGCTGGGCGTGGTGAAAGGCCTGCGCAAGCTGAAATCGGTCTCGCGCACCGGCCAGAGCGACGTGGTGCTGGAGTTCGCCTGGGGCACCGACATGGACCAGGCCAGCCTGGAGGTGCGTGACAAGATCGAGACCCTGCAGCTGCCGCTGGAGGCCAAGCCGCCGGTGCTGCTGCGCTTCAATCCCTCGACCGAGCCAATCGCCCGCCTGGTGCTGACCGCCAAGGGCGGCAACCCCGACGACCTGCGCCGGCTCACCGAGCTGCGCCGCTTCGCCGACGACGACCTGAAGAAGAAGCTGGAGCCGGTCGAAGGCGTGGCCGCGGTCAAGGTCGGCGGCGGCCTGGAGGACGAAGTGCAGGTCGATATCGACCAGCAGAAGCTCGCCCAGCTCAACCTGCCGATCGACACCGTCATCAACCGTCTGAAGCAGGAGAACGTCAACGTCTCCGGCGGGCGCCTGGAAGAGGGCAGCCAGCGCTATCTGGTGCGCACGGTGAACCAGTTCGCCAGCGTCGAGGAGATGCGCGACATGCTGGTGACCACGCGTTCGGCCAGCGACGACGGCGCCGCCAGCGCCGCGCAGCAGATGATGGCGATCGCGGCGCGCACCGGTTCGGCCGAGGCCATCGCCGCGGCCAGCAACGTGCGCAGCAGTTCCGGCGGCTCCGGCAGCACGCCGGCCGCCGGCATGCCGGTGCGCCTGCGCGACGTGGCCGAGGTGCGCCAAGGCCACAAGGAGCGCGAGTCGATCATCCGTCTGGGCGGCCGCGAGGCGGTGGAGCTCGCCATCTACAAGGAAGGCGACGCCAACACCGTCTCGACCGCCGACGCGGTCTCGGCCAAGATCGAGCAGCTGCGGCGCGAGATGCCGTCCGACATCGAGCTGACCGTGGTCGACGACCAATCCAAGTTCATCCGCAGCGCCATCAGCGACGTCAAGTTCGACGCCGTGCTCGGCGGCCTGCTGGCGGTG
>CAZRXZ010000037.1:0-2473 GCA_964604095.1 uncultured Arenimonas sp.
TCGATCATGCCGACCGCGACGCTGTCCAGCCAAGCCGCGTTCACGCTGTCGGCGCGCATTTCGGCCAGCGGCAGCGCCGAAGCCGGCGCCGGCGACTGGCAGAGCGAAACGCGGACCGTGCAATCGGATAAACTGGCTCCGGTCACCTTGGTCCTGCGCAAACACCCATGACGGAATTCATCGCCCCCGGCACCCGCTTCGCTCCGCTGCCCTCGCCGTTCGCCTTCCGGCGCGGCGGCAGCCTGAAGCAGGGCCGGATGGCGTATGAGACCTGGGGCGCGCTGAACGCCAAGGGCGACAACGCCGTGCTGGTCCTGACCGGCCTGTCGCCGAACGCGCACGCCGCCAGCTCGCCGGGGAATCCCGACAAGGGCTGGTGGGAAGCGATGCTCGGCCCCGGCAAAGCCATCGATACCGAGCGCTGGTTCGTGGTCTGCGTCAACACGCTGGGCAGCTGCAAAGGCTCCAGCGGCCCGGCCTCGATCGACCCCGACAGCGGCCAGCCCTACCGCCTCGACTTCCCCGACCTGTCGGTGGAGGACTGCGCCAAGGCCGCCAAGGCGGTGCTGAACCATCTCGGCATCGAATCGCTGGCCTGCCTGGTCGGCAACTCGATGGGCGGCATGGTGGCGCTGTCGTTCCTGCAGCAGTTCCCGCTGTTCACCCGCAGCCACATCAACGTCTCCGGCAGCGCGCAGGCCCTGCCGTTCTCGATCGCCATCCGTTCGTTGCAGCGCGAGGCCATCCGCCTCGACCCGCAATGGAACAACGGCCGCTACGGCGACGGCGACTACCCGCGCAACGGCATGCGCATCGCGCGCAAGCTGGGCGTGGTCACCTACCGCTCGGCGGTGGAATGGGACGGCCGCTTCGGGCGGGTACGGCTGAACGACGAGGACGGCGGCGCCGACCGCTTCGGCCTGGAATTCGCGGTGGAAAGCTATCTGGAAGCCCACGCCGAGCGCTTCGTCGACCAGTTCGACCCGAACTGCTACCTGTACCTGAGCCGCGCCATGGACTGGTTCGACTTCTGCCAGAGCTGCGCGCACAACAACGACGACCTGACCGAGGCGCTGTCCGGCATCCACGTCGGCAGCGCGCTGGTGCTGGGCGCCAGCACCGACATCCTGTTCCCCCTGCACCAGCAGCAGCAGATCGCCGACGGCCTGGCCCGCGGCGGGGCGCGCACCACCTTCGTGCCGCTGGACTCGCACCAGGGCCACGACGCCTTCCTGGTCGACATCGACCGGTTCGCGCCGCCCATCCGCCGCTTCCTCGACGACCTCAAGGACACCACCGCATGAACGACCTCGATTTCACCGGCAAGGACAAACTGCTGGCCCTGCTGCACGACGCCTGCGGCCGCGGCGACTGCGACGAGACCGTGCGCGTGCTGCGCGACGGCATGATCCGGCTGATCAACGAGAAATCGCTGTTCCTGCCCGAATGCGTGTTCGAACCGGTGGAAGGCCATTACGCCCGCCGCGAGATCTACAAATGCCCTGAAAGCGGCGTCAGCGTGGTGGCCATGACCTGGGCCCCGGGCCAGGGCACCCCGATCCACGACCACTGCGGCCTGTGGGGCGTGGAAGGCGTCTGGCAGGGCGAAATCGAGATCACCCAATACGAGCTGCTGGAGCAGAAGGACGGCAAGGTCCGCTTCCGGCGCCACGAACCGATGATGGGCGGCGTCGGCTCCTCGGGCTGCATCATCCCGCCGCACGAGTACCACACCATCCGCAACCCGGACCCGAAGCGCATCGCCATCTCCCTGCACATCTACAAGGACAGCATGGGCGAATGCGCCATCTACGAGCCGCTGGGCGACGGCTGGTACGCCAAGGGCAGCAAGCAGCTGTGCCTGGACCCGGTGGACTGTGACTGAAGCCCGCGCTCGGGTATAATGGCCCGACACATGCCGGTGTGGCGGAATGGTAGACGCGGCGGACTCAAAATCCGCTTATGGTGACATAGTGTAGGTTCGAGTCCTATCACCGGTACCAAATCGAAAAAGCTCCCTTCGGGGAGCTTTTTTCGTTTCCGCCTCACACGCCACCATACGGCCACCAGCCCTTGCCGGTCAGCGCGAAGCGGTCGGCGGCCTGCTCGAAGCGGTTGCTGTGGTGGATGCCGCCGTGCAGGAAATACAGCGGCAGGAACAGCACGCCCAGCGCCATGTACTGGTACACATGCGCGCGCTCGTGGCTGCCGATGCGCACGCACTCGTCGCCGCCGAACGCGGCGCAATGATAGGTCTTGGCGGATTCGTCCAGGCTTTGGCCGGTGTGCAGGATGACCTGCCCGAGCGTGAGCGCGCCGCGGCCGGGAAAGCGCACCTGCGAGAACAGCAGCGCGTGGTCCGAGAACGAAACGCGCGCGCCCAACGCCAGCGCGCCGCAGCCCAGCACCAGGCCGACCGCGGTCATCGGCAAGGCCCACAGACTGCCGAGCGCGAACGCGGCGTAACGGAGTG
>CAZRXZ010000037.1:2573-7897 GCA_964604095.1 uncultured Arenimonas sp.
CGCTTATTCGGCCGCGTCTTCGTCCAGCGCCTTCATCGACAGGCGGATGCGGCCCTGCTTATCGACTTCCAGCACCTTGACCTTGACGATATCGCCTTCCTTGAGCTTGTCGGAGACCTTCTCGACGCGCTCGTTGGAGATCTGCGACACGTGCACCAGGCCGTCTTTGCCCGGGGCGATGGTGACGAACGCGCCGAAGTCCATGATCTTGGCGACCTTGCCTTCGTAGATGCGGCCCGGCTCGACGTCCGAGGTGATCGACTCGATGCGCGCCTTGGCGGCTTCGGCGGCGGCGTTGTTGACCGAGGCGATGGTGATGGTGCCGTCGTCCTGGATGTCGATCTGGGTGCCGGTTTCCTTGGTGATGGCCTGGATCACCGAGCCGCCCTTGCCGATCACTTCGCGGATCTTGTCCGGGTGGATCTTGATGGTCATCAGGCGCGGGGCGTATTCCGACATTTCCGGACGCGGCGCCGACAGCACCTTGTTCATCTCGCCCAAGATGTGCAGGCGGCCGTGCTTGGCCTGGTCGAGGGCGATCTTCATGATCTCCTCGGTGATGCCTTCGATCTTGATGTCCATCTGCAGGGCGGAGATGCCCTTCTCGGAACCGGCGACCTTGAAGTCCATGTCGCCCAGGTGGTCTTCGTCACCCAGGATGTCGGACAGCACCACGAAATCGCTACCTTCCTTGACCAGACCCATGGCGATGCCGGCGACCGGCGCCTTCAGCGGGATGCCGGCGTCCATCATGGCCAGCGAGGAACCGCAGACCGAGGCCATCGAGGAGGAGCCGTTGGATTCGGTGATTTCCGACACGCAGCGGATGGTGTACGGGAATTCTTCCATGTTCGGCATCACGGCCTGCACGCCGCGCTTGGCCAGACGGCCGTGGCCGATCTCGCGGCGCTTCGGCGCGCCGAAACGGCCGCACTCGCCCACCGAATACGGGGGGAAGTTGTAGTGGAACATGAAGTTTTCTTTGTACTCGCCGGATACGGCGTCGATGATCTGGCCGTCACGGGCGGTGCCGAGGGTGGCGACCACCAGGGCTTGGGTCTCGCCGCGGGTGAACAGGGCCGAACCGTGGGTGCGCGGCAGCACCGAGGTGCGCACGCTAATCGGACGCACGGTGGTCAGGTCGCGGCCGTCGATGCGGACCTTGGTCTTCAGCACGGCGGCGCGCATGGTTTCGTATTCGAGCTCGCCGAATTCCTTGCCCAGCTCGGCGGTGGCCCAACCATTGGCTTCGGCCTGCGGCTTCAGGCTTTCCAGCACCTCGGCCTTGATCTTGGCGATGGCGTCGCGGCGTTCCAGCTTCTCGCGGATGGCGAAGGCGGCTTCCAGACGGGTACCGACGGCGGCCTTCAGCGCGGCGATCATCGCCTCGTTCTTGGCCGGGGCCTGCCATTCCCACTTCTGCGCGCCGGCTTCGGCGGCCAGTTCGTTGATGGCGGTGATGGCGGCCTGCATTTCGCGGTGGCCGAACATCACGGCGCCCAGCATCTGCTCTTCCGACAGCAGCGCGGCTTCCGATTCCACCATCAGCACGGCGTTGGCGGTACCGGCGACGACCAGCTCAAGCTGCGAGGTGGCCAGTTCGGCGGCGGTCGGGTTCAGGATGTATTGGCCGTTGGCGAAGCCGACCTTGGCGGCGCCGATCGGGCCGTTGAACGGCGCGCCGGACAGGGCCAGGGCGGCGGAGGCGCCGATCAGGGCCGGGATGTCGCCGTCGACTTCCGGGTTCAGCGACATCACGGTGGCGATGATCTGCACTTCGTTGCGGAAACCTTCCGGGAACAGCGGACGGATCGGACGGTCGATCAGGCGGGAGATCAGGGTTTCCTTCTCGGTGGCGCGGCCTTCGCGCTTGAAGAAGCCGCCCGGGATGCGGCCGCCGGCGTAGAACTTCTCCTGGTAGTCGACGGTGAGCGGGAAGAAGTCCATGCCTTCGCGCGCGCTCTTGGCGGCGACGGCGGTGACCAGCACCACGGTGCCTTCGACGCTGACGATGACCGAGCCGCTGGCTTGGCGGGCGACTTCACCGGTCTCGATGCTGACCTGGTGCTTGCCGTACTGGAAGGTTTTCACGATTTTTGCCACTGTTCTATCCTCTTGGGTTTCCGCGGGCCGGGCCACATGCCCGGCTTTGATGTACTGCAAAAAACAACGCGGCGCCTAAGCGCCGCGTCGGGTGGTTAGCGACGCAGACCCAAGCGTTGGATCAGGGCGCGGTAACGTTCACCGTCTTTCTTCTTCAGGTAGGCCAGCAGGCTGCGACGCTGGTTCACCATGGTGAGCAGGCCGCGGCGCGAGTGGTGGTCCTTCTTGTGGGTCTTGAAGTGTTCGGACAGGTCTTCGATGCGGGCGGTCAGCAGGGCGATCTGGACTTCCGGGGAGCCGGTGTCGTTGGCGGTACGCGCGTGTTCGGCGATGATCTTGTTGGTGTCGATGGACATGATGTTTTCTCTGTTCGATGCGAATCCGGCAGAAGCGCGCCATTGCGCGACCGCGTGGACCGCCGGTTAAGGGAACCTCGGCCGGGAACGGCGCGAAGCCCGCGTATTATACCCGAAGCCGGCCCCGACGGGGGCGTTTCAGTTGATGGCGGCCCAGCGGAACAGACGCTGCACGCGCACCGCCCCGTCCGGCCCGATATGCGCCAAGCCCAGACTGCGGCCGTTGCCGTCGCAAAGCTGAACGGGATCGGCGGTTTCCGCCGCCTCGGGCAGACGCACCGGTTGGCCCATGCCCAAGCGCCGCGCCTGATCGGCATCCAGCGTCAGCGCCGGCACCGCGCGCAGGGCCTGCTCGACCGGCAGCAGCACCGCATCCAAGGCGGCCTCGCCTTGCGCCGCCGCCAAGGCCTGCAGGGCGTCCAGCGTCCACAGCGGCAGATCCTGGAACGGCTCCACCCACAGGCGGCGCAGCGCCGTCACGTGCGCGCCGCAGCCCAGGGCCTCGCCCAGGTCGCGCACCAGGCTGCGGATATAGGTGCCGGAACCGCAGGTCACCCGCAGGCGCAGGCGATCCGGCCCGAGCTCCAGCAGTTCGATGGCATGGATGCGGACCGGCCGCGCCGCGATTTCGATGGTCTCGCCGCGGCGGGCCTTCACATACAGCGGCTCGCCGCCCTGCTTCAGCGCGGAATAGATCGGCGGCACCTGCTGGATGTCGCCGGTGAAGCGCGGCAGCAGCGCCGCGATGTCGGTACGGCCGAAGGCCGGCACCGGACGCTCGCGCAGGACCTGGCCCTCGGCGTCGTCGGTATCGGTGGTCGCGCCGAGGCGGGCCTCGACCTCATAGGCCTTGTCGTTGCCGAGCAGGATGCCGGCGGCCTTGGTCGCCTCGCCCAGGCAGATCGGCAGCACGCCGGTGGCCAGCGGGTCGAGCGCGCCGGTATGCCCGGCCTTCTCGGCGCGCAGCAGGTTGCGCACCTTCTGCAGCGCCTGGTTCGAGCTCAGGCCCTGCGGCTTGTCGAGCAGGATCAGGCCGTCGACCGGCCGGCGCGGGAAGGTGAATTGGGTTTTCTTCATGCCGAAAAAACCGCCCGAAGGCGGTCAACTCTGTTCGGGTTTGGGCGCGTCGCGCAGCAGGCGGTCGATGCGCTCGCCGCGGTCGACGGAATCGTCGTAGTGGAAATGCAGCTCCGGCACATGCCGCATCTTGACCGCATGCGCCAGCTGGAAACGCATTTCCGGCGCCAGCTCGTTCAGCGCCTTGACCGCCGCCCGCGAGGACTCCGGCAGCAGCGCGGTCACGAACACCTTGGCGTGCGCCATGTCGCGGGTCACCTCCACGTCGGAGACGCTGACCGAAGGCAGGCCGTTCTCGCGCACGCTGGCGTGCACGATCAGGCCCAGCTCCCGGCGGAGCTGGGCGGAGACGCGGTCGGTGCGGTGGAAGCTCTTCTTCGCCATCAGAGGCTGCGCGCCACTTCGATGCGCTCGAAGCACTCGATCTGGTCGCCCGGCTTGACGTCGTTGTAGGCCTTCACCGCGATGCCGCATTCGGTGCCGCTGCGGACTTCGTCGACGTTGTCCTTGAAGCGGCGCAGCGATTCCAGCTCGCCCTCGAAGATGACGGTGTTGTTGCGCAGCACGCGGATCGGCTTGTTGCGCTTGACCGTGCCCTCGACCACCAGCGAACCGGCCACGGCGCCGAACTTCGAGCTGCGGAACACGTCGCGCACCTCGGCGATGCCGATGATCTCCTCGCGGATCTCGACGCCCAGCAGGCCGGAGGCGACCTGTTTGACCTGGTCGATGACGTCGTAGATGATCGAGAAGTAGCGCAGGTCGATGCCGTTGCTTTCGATGATCTTGCGGGCGCTGGCGTCGGCGCGGACGTTGAAGCCGATCACCACCGCCTTGGAGGCGGCCGCCAGCGTGGCGTCCGACTCGGTGATGCCGCCCACGCCGGAGGACACCACGTTGATGCGGATCAGCTCGTTGGACAGGCCGGTCAGCGAGTCGCGCAGCGCCTCCACCGAACCCTGCACGTCGGCCTTCACCACCAGGTTGAGCACCTGCTGGCCCTGGCCGGCGCCCATCTGGGCGATGACGTCTTCCATGCGCGAGCCCGGCTGCTTGACCAGACGCGATTCGCGGCGCTTGGTCTCGCGCTGCTGGGCCACTTCGCGCGCCAGGCGCTCGTCGGCCACCACCACGAAGTCGTCGCCGGCGTCCGGCACGCCGGACAGGCCGAGCACCTGCACCGGAATCGAGGGGCCGGCGCTTTCGGTCTGCTTGCCGTTCTCGTCGAACAGCGCGCGCACGCGGCCGTACTGCAGTCCGCTGACCAGGTAGTCGCCCTTCTTCAGGGTGCCTTCCTGCACCAGCACGGTGGCGACCGGGCCGCGGCCCTTGTCGAGCGCGGATTCGATGACCACGCCGGTGGCGCGGGCGTCGACCGTGGCTTTCAGCTCCATCAGTTCGGCCTGGACCAGGATCGATTCCAGCAGGTTGTCGACGCCGTCGCCGGTCTTCGCCGACACCGGCACGAACTGGACGTCGCCGCCCCACTCTTCCGGCACCACTTCCAGCGCCACCAGGCCCTGCTTGACGTTGTCGGGGTTGGCTTCGGATTTGTCCATCTTGTTGATGGCGACGATCAGCGGCACCTTGGCGGCGCGCGCGTGGTTGACCGCCTCGACCGTCTGCGGCATGACGCCGTCGTCGGCCGCGACCACCAGCACCACGATGTCGGTCAGTTTGGCGCCGCGGGCGCGCATCGAGGTGAACGCCGCGTGGCCCGGGGTGTCGAGGAAGCTAATCACGCCGCGCGGGGTATCGACGTGATAGGCGCCGATGTGCTGGGTGATG
>CAZRXZ010000038.1:0-2954 GCA_964604095.1 uncultured Arenimonas sp.
GCCGGGGCCATCTTGTTGACCAGGGTGCCGGCCACGATCATCACGTCGGCCTGGCGCGGCGACGGGCGGAAGATCACGCCGTAGCGGTCGAGGTCGAGGCGCGAGGCGCCGGCGTGCATCATCTCGACCGCGCAGCAGGCCAGACCGAAGGTCACCGGCCACATCGAACCGGTGCGCGCCCAGTTGATCAGGGTATCGAGGTTGGTGGTGACGAAGCCGCGCTCGACCAGCGGATTGTCGCCGCCGGGACGCAGGATGTCGTCGACCGACGCCACCGGGATCGGGTTGTGCATCACCTTGGAAACGGTGTCGATCACTCCCATTCGAGCGCTCCTTTCTTCCAGACGTAAACGAAGCCCAGCAGCAGCAGGCCGAGGAAAATGCCCATCTCGACCAAGCCGATGAAGCCGAGCTCGCGGAAGATCACCGCCCACGGGAACACGAAGGCGATTTCGAGATCGAACGCGATGAACATGATGGCGATCAGGTAGTAGCGCACGTCGAACTGGATATGCGCGTCTTCGAACGCGGCGAACCCGCATTCGTACGGGGAGAGTTTCTCGCCGCTGGGGCGCCTCGGACCGAGCAGGCGGCCGAGCACCATGAGGGCGACGCCGACACCTGCCGCGACGATGAGGAACAATGCTATCGGCACATACGCATTCAGCACATGCGGCTCCTTGATTGGGTTTGGACTTCCTGCCCGCGCGACGGACGCACGCGTCCGCATGCGGGCGCACTATGATAGCCTCTCCGGCACCCGATTGGCAACGAATGCGGCGCGGTGCGCGCGCCGCTTGGCGCACGCCGGACGAAAAAAAAACGCTTGCCGGAGCAAGCGTTTTCCGTTGGTGCCCAAGAGGGGACTCGAACCCCTACGCCCGAAAGCGCTACCACCTCAAGGTAGTGCGTCTACCAATTCCGCCACCTGGGCTTTGAAACGTGGACTATTCTAGCAAGCGGCGCGTTCGCGCGCTTACTTTTTTTCGTCCGCCGCGGCCGGCGCGGAAGCGTCCGGAGCCGGTTGCGCGGCGGCCGGAGCCGGCGCTGCGGGCGCGGCTTGCGGCGCGTTCTGGGCCGGCACGGCAGGCGCCGATTCCGGCACCGCGGGCAGGTCCGCCATCACGCCGATGTCGGCTTCGGCGGCAGCAGGCCGGTTGATGTTGACCGCCTTCCAGGCCATGAACAGGCTGAGGCCGAAGAACACGAAGGCCAGCCACTTGGTGGACTTGGTCAGGAAGTTGGCGGAACCGCGCGCGCCGAACACGGTGCCGGACGCGCCGGCGCCGAAGCCGGAGCCGGCCTGCGCGCCGCTGCCGCGTTGCAGCAGGATCAGGACCACCATGGCCACGGCGATGGCGATGTACAGGATCTGGAGAATCGTATCGATCATAAATTAAACCGGTTTGCCGGCGGCCGCGGCCGCGATGGCGCTGAATTCCTGGGCGACGAGGGACGCGCCGCCCACCAATCCGCCGTCGACGTCGGGCTGGCTGAACAGCTCGGCGGCGTTGGCGGCTTTCACGCTGCCCCCGTAAAGGATGGGCAATGAACTGGCTATTTTAGCATCAAACGCGGCCACTTCGCCACGGATGAAGGCATGGACCTCCTGCGCCTGCTCCTTGCTGGCGGTTTTGCCGGTGCCGATGGCCCAAACCGGCTCGTACGCCACCACCGCGCCGCCGAAGGCCTGTGCGCCGCCCAGCTCGAACACCGGCTTGAGCTGCTTGGCGATGACCCACTCGGTGTGGCCGGCTTCGCGCTGGTGCAGGCTCTCGCCCACGCACAGCACCGGCACCAGCCCGGCGCGCTTGGCGGCCATGAACTTCTCGGCCACCAGCTCGTTGCTTTCCTGCTGGTACTGGCGGCGCTCGGAGTGGCCGACCAGCACGTAGCGGCAGCCGATGTCGGCCAGCATTTCGGCGGCCACGTCGCCGGTGAAGGCGCCCTGCACGTGCACGCCCACGTCCTGCGCGCCGAAGGCGAAGCCCTTGCCGGCGTACTCGCGGATCAGGCCCTCCAGATACGGCAGCGGCGGCACGACCAGCACCTCCACGCCCGCAGGCAGCTCCGGCGCCAGGGTGTTCAGCAGCGCCCGGTTGAAATCCCGGCTGCCGTTGAGTTTCCAGTTTCCCGCCACGATTTTGGCCCGCATGTCGCTCCCCTGCCCGGCTTGGTGCACAATTGAAACGGCCATTCTAACCCGAGTAACGCATGAAAACCGACCAATACGCCCTGATCACCGGCGCCTCCAGCGGCATCGGCGAAGCCATCGCCCGCGAATACGCCCGCCGCGGCAAGCCGCTGATCCTGACCGCGCGCCGCAAGGAGCGCCTGGACGCGCTGGCCGCCGAGCTGGGGCGCGCGGTGCCGGTGACCGTCATCGCGGCCGACCTGGCCGACCCGGCCGCGCCGAAAGCCCTGTTCGAGGCCGTGCAGGCCGCCGGCCTGAACGTCGACACCCTGGTCAACAACGCCGGTTACGGCGTGCCGGGCCGGTATCTGTCGGCCTCCTGGGAAACCCACCGCGACTTCATCCAGGTGCTGCAGACCGCCGCCGCCGAGCTGGCCTACCGCTTCCTGCCGGCGATGGAAGCCCAGCGCCACGGCCGCATCCTGAACGTGGCGTCCTTGGCCGGGCTGGTGCATGCCTCGGCCGGGCACACGCTGTACGGCGCCAGCAAGGCCTGGCTGATCCGCTTCTCGGAATGCCTGGCGCTGGAGAGCAAGCCGCGCGGCGTGCACGTGACCGCGCTCTGCCCCGGCTTCACCTATTCCGAATTCCACGACGTGAACGGCATGCGCGAAAGCATCTCGAAGCTGCCGAAGGCGCTGTGGCTGACCAGCGAACAGGTGGCCAAGATCGGCGTGGACGCGGTGGAGGCCGGCAAGACGCGGGTCATCAGCGGCCGCATCAACAACCTCATCGCCTGGATGGCGCGCTATCTGCCGGA
>CAZRXZ010000038.1:3054-7896 GCA_964604095.1 uncultured Arenimonas sp.
ACCACGCGGTGCGTGGTGGACGGATACACGTGGTTGGACAGGCGCTGCAGCATGTCGCCGATGTTGACCACGATGGTGTCGGCGTCGGCGGTGAAGTCGATCCACTCGCCCTTGCGCGACAGCACCTGCAGGCCGGCCGCGCTGGCGCCCACCAGCAGGGTGATGAAGTTGATGTCCTCGTGCGCGCCGGAACGCACGTTCGGCACGTCGGGGTTGGTGATTTCCGGGTAGTGGATCGGGCGCAGGATGGAGTTGCCGTAGTGGGTCTTGTCGGCGAAGTAGTCTTCCGGCAGCTCGATGTGCAGGGCCAGCGCCGACAGCACTTTCGAGCCGAGCGCGTCGAGCGCGGTGTACAGGCCGTACAGGTACTGCTTGAACTCCGGCACCTCCGCCGGCCACAGGTTCTCGCCCATGATGCCGGCGTATTCGGAATCGCGCGCGATTTCGCGGCCGACGTGCCAGAACTCCTTCAGGTCCGGGTATTTCGAGTCCTTGGCGGTCTCGATGCCGAACGGCGTGTAGCCGCGCGCGCCGCCGGTGCCCGGCTGGTGGTATTTCATCTTGACGTCTTCCGGCAGCGCGAAGAAGGCCTTGGTGGCGTCGTAGGCGCCCTGGATCAGCTCGTCGGAGATGCCGTGGCCGCGGATGCCGCAGAAGCCCCACTCGCGGTAGGCGGCGCCCAGTTCGGCCACGAAGGCGGCGCGGTCGGAATCGAAACGGCGGATGTCGAGGGTCGGGATCTGGCTCATGGGGCGGGCTCCGGTGAATTCAGGGCACAAGTATAGGCTCCGGTCGATGAACCGGACTTGATTGGGGTCAAACCGCGGCCTGCACCACGGCGGCGAGATCGTCGAGCACGCCCTGCATCAGCGCGGCGTCGTTGGCCTCCACGGTCACGCGCACCACCGGCTCGGTGCCGGAGGCGCGCAACACCAAGCGGCCCTTGCCCTGCAAACGGGCTTCGGCGGCGGCGCGCGCGGCCTGCACGCCCGGGTGCGCCAGCGGCTTGGCGCCGGGCTGCAGGCGCACGTTCACGGTCTTCTGCGGGAACGGCGTGTAACCGGCCAAGGCCTGCCGCAGCGTCTGCTTGCGGGCGGCCAGCGCCTCCAGCACCTGCAGGGCGGCCACGATGGCGTCGCCGGTGGAGGTCTTGTCCAGCACCAGCAGGTGGCCGGAGGCTTCGCCGCCGAGCACGCCGCCGTGTTCGGTCAGCGCCTGGTGCACGTAGCGGTCGCCGACCTGGGTACGCAGGAACGGGATGCCGCGCTGCTGGCAGTGCAGCTCCATCGCGTAGTTGGTCATCAGCGTGCCGACCACCGGGCCTTTCAGCCGGCCGTTGGCCTGCCAGTGCTCGGCCAGGATGTAGATCAGCGCGTCGCCGTCGTGCAGGTTGCCGTCGGAATCGACCATCTGCACCCGGTCGCCGTCGCCGTCGAAGGCGATGCCGAGGTCGGCCCCGCTTTCCCGCACGAAGGCCTGCAGCGCCTCGGGGTGGGTGGAACCGACGCCATGGTTGATGTTCAGGCCGTCCGGCTGCACGCCGATGGCGACGACCTCGGCGCCGAGCTCGGAGAACACTTCCGGAGCCAGCGCGTAGGTGGCGCCGTGCGCGCAGTCCAGCGCGATCTTCAGGCCGCGCAGGGACAGCGTTTCCGGCACCGTGCCCTTGCAGAACTCGGCGTAGCGGTGATGGGCGTCGTCGATGCGCTTGGCTTTGCCCAGGCGCTCGGAATCGACCGTCTTCAGCGCTTCGGCAAGCTGCGCCTCGATGGCCGACTCCATGGCGTCGCTGAGCTTCTCGCCGTCGCCGGAGAAGAACTTGATGCCGTTGTCGAAATGCGGGTTGTGCGAGGCCGAGATCACGATGCCGGCGTCGGCGCGCAGCGAACGCGTCAGGTGCGCCACCGCCGGGGTCGGTACCGGACCGAGCAGGCGCACGTCGGCGCCGGCGGCCACCAGGCCCGCTTCCAGCGCCGATTCGAACATGTAGCCGGAGATGCGGGTGTCCTTGCCGATCACCACCAAGGGCTTGCCGGCCGATGCGCGCGCCAGCACGGTGCCGGCGGCCCAGCCCAGCTTGAGCATGAAATCCGGCGAGATGTGGCCCTCGCCGACCTTGCCGCGGATGCCGTCGGTGCCGAAATACTGGCGCGCCATGCTCAGGCGGCGCCCTTGTCGTGCATCGGCCGGTTCATCATCAGCGCCAGCAGGTCGGCGATGCGGTCGCGCATCTGGCGACGGTCGATGATCAGATCGACGGCGCCGTGGTCGACCAGGAATTCCGCGCGCTGGAAGCCTTCCGGCAGGGTCTGGCGCACGGTCTGCTCGATCACGCGCGGGCCGGCGAAGCCGATCAGCGCCTTGGGTTCGGCGATGTTGAGGTCGCCCAGCATCGCCAGCGAGGCCGAGACGCCGCCGGTGGTCGGGTGGGTCAGCACGGAGATGAACGGCAGGCCGCGGGCGCGCATGCGCGCGATGGCGGCCGAGGTCTTGGCCATCTGCATCAGCGAGAACAGGCCTTCCTGCATGCGCGCGCCGCCGGTGGCCGAGAAGCAGACCAGCGGGCAGCGGTATTCGATGGCGCGCTCGGCGGCCAGGGCGAAGCGCTCGCCGACCACCGAGCCCATCGAGCCGCCCATGAAGCGGAATTCGAAGGCGCTGACGCAGATGTCGCGGCCTTTCAGCTTGCCGTGGATGGACACCAGCGCATCCTTCTCGCCGACCGCCTTCTGCGAGGCCTTGATGCGCTCGGCGTATTTCTTCTGGTCCTTGAAGTGCAGCACGTCGGTCGGGCCGAGCTCGTCGCCGATCTCGAACACCTCGCCGTCGTCGAGGAAGGCCACCAGGCGCTCGCGCGCGCCGATCGGCATGTGGTGGCTGCATTTCGGGCAGACGTGCAGGTGCTCGTCCAGCTCGGCCGCGTACAGCGCGGTGCCGCAGCTATCGCATTTCTCCCACAGGCCTTCGGGCACGCCGCGCTTGCCCGAGCCTTGGGTCCGGATGCGCGCCGGCATCAATTTGCTTAACCAACTCATCGTGTCACCTGGATTCGGTCCAAGGGCACAGTTTATCGCAAACCGGTGCCCTCAGGCCGGATCCACGGCCGCGCGCAGGGGTGCCAGGAAGGCCCGGGCGGCCTCGGCGGCGGCGCTCGGGCCGTCGCACGCGGCCAGCACCGACACCAGCGCGCTGCCGACGATGACGCCGTCGGCGAAGCCGGCGCAGGCGCGCGCGGTGGCGGCGTCCTTGATGCCGAAACCGACCAGCACCGGCACGCCGGCGGCGGCGCGGATCGACTCGACCCGCTGGCGCAGGTCGTCGGCGTGCTGCAGGCCGGTGCCGGTCACGCCCGCCATCGACACGTAGTACAGGTAGCCCTGCGCCTGCGCACAGGCTTCCCGCAGGCGCGCGCCCTCGGTGGTCGGCGCCAGCAGGCTGATCAGCTGCAGGCCGTGGCGGTTGAGCACGGCGCGCGCGTCGGCGGCTTCTTCCGGCGGCAGATCGACGATCAACAGCGCGTCGACACCGGCCTGGGCCGCCTGTGCGGCGTACCACTCCCAGCCGCGGCGCTCGATCGGATTCAGATAGCCCATCAGCACCACCGGGGTATCGGCGTCGCGTTGGCGGAATTCGGCCACCAGGGCGAACAGGCCCGGGGTGGTCAGTCCGCGCGCCAGCGCGCGCTCCGAACTCTTCTGGATCACCACGCCGTCGGCCATCGGATCGGAGAACGGCACGCCGAGCTCGATGAGGTCGGCGCCGGCATCCACCAGCGCGTGCATCACCGGCACGGTGGCGTCCAAGCCCGGATCGCCGGCGGTGATGAAGGGCACCAAGGCCTTGCGGCCGCGGCCGGCCAGTTCCGCCAGCCGACGGTCGAGACGCGAGACGGCGCTCACAGCGAGATCCCTTCGCGCGCGGCGATGGTGTAGATGTCCTTGTCGCCGCGGCCGGACAGATTGACCAGCACCATGGCGTCTTTCGGCAGGGTCTTGGCGGTCTTCATCGCCTGCGCCACCGCGTGCGAGGACTCCAGCGCGGCCAGGATGCCCTCGGTGCGCGCCAGCAGATGGAAGGCCTCCATGCATTCGGCGTCGGTCACGCCGACGTACTGCGCGCGGCCGGTGTCCTTCAGGAACGCATGCTCGGGGCCGACGCCCGGGTAATCCAGGCCGGCGGAGATCGAATGGGTTTCGGTGATCTGGCCGTCGTCGTCGCAGATCACGTAGGTGCGGTTGCCGTGCAGCACGCCCGGCACGCCGGCGGCCAGCGAGGCCGCATGCTTGCCGGTCTCCAGGCCCTCGCCCGCCGCTTCCGCGCCGATCAGCGCCACACCGGCGTCGTTCAGGAACGGATGGAACATGCCGATGGCGTTGCTGCCGCCGCCCACGCAGGCGATCACCGCATCCGGCAGGCGGCCGTATTCGGCCAGCACCTGCGCGCGCGCCTCGGTACCGGCCACGGAATTGAAATCGCGCACCAGGCGCGGATACGGGCTGGGGCCGGCGGCGGTGCCGATGATGTAGAAGGTGTCGTGGATGTTGGAGACCCAGTCGCGCATCGCTTCGTTCAGTGCGTCCTTCAGCGTTTTGGAGCCGGAAGTGACCGGCACCACGTCGGCGCCGAGCAGCTTCATGCGGAACACGTTGATGGCCTGGCGCTCGATGTCGACCGCGCCCATGTACACCACGCACTTCAGGCCCAGGCGCGCGGCCACGGTGGCCGAGGCCACGCCGTGCTGGCCGGCGCCGGTTTCGGCGATGACCCGGGTCTTGCCCATGCGCTTGGCCAGCATGGCCTGGCCGATGGTGTTGTTGATCTTGTGCGCGCCGGTGTGGTTCA
>CAZRXZ010000039.1:0-7810 GCA_964604095.1 uncultured Arenimonas sp.
CTTGAGGATCTCGCGCGCGGCGCGGTAATCGTCGGCGCGCGACACCCACAGCTGCGGCTGCGGTTCGGCCAGCGTGGCCTGCTTCTCGTTGTAGCTGAAGCCGCGGCGCGAATAGGTCTTGTAGCTGCGGCCGCCGATGATGCGGCATTCGATGCCGGCCGCGTCGAACAGGGCCTTGACCTGCTCGACGTTCTCCAGCCGGGCGGAGCTGAACATCATCCTCATGCCTTGTTCTCCGGTTCATGCGGCAGCACGCGGATCAGGCCTTCCTGCGCCACCGAGGCCACCAGCACGCCGTCGCGGGTGTAGATGCTGCCGCGCGCCAGGCCGCGCGCGCCGGAGGCCGAGGGGCTGTCCAGCGAATACAGCAGCCAGTCGTCGATGCGGAACGGGCGGTGGAACCACAGCGCGTGGTCGAGCGAGGCCATCTGCACGGTCGGCTGGTAGTAGCTGATGCCGTGCGGGAAGGTGCTGGTGCCGAGCAGGTAGAAGTCCGAGGCATAGGCCAGCATGGCGCGGTGCATGTTGACGTCGTCGCCGATCGGCCCGCTCAGCCGGAACCAGACCTGCTGGTAGGGCGGGCGCTTGCTCGGCTTGAGCTCGTCGCGCGGGTACACCGGGCGCATCTCGAACGGCCCCATGCGCGACAGCCAGCGCTGCATCTTGGCCGACAGGTGCGACAGCACTTCCGCGCTCGGCGGCTCGGGCGGCGCGATGTCTTCGGGCTGCGGCACTTCCGGGATGTGGAACTGGTGGCTGACGCCGTCTTCCTGCTTCTGGAACGAGGACGCGAACACCAGGATCGGCTTGCCGTGCTGGATCGCGGTCACCCGGCGCACCGAGAAGCTGTGGCCGTCGCGGCCGCGGTCGACATCGAACACGATCGGCGCGTTGATGTCGCCGGCGCGCAGGAAGTAGGCGTGCAGCGAGTGCACCGCGCGCGCGTCGTCCACCGTCTGCTGCGCGGCGCTCAGCGCTTGGCCGAGCACCTGGCCGCCGAACACGTATTTGGTGCCGATGTCGCGGCTTTGGCCGCGGAACAGGTTCTCCTCGAGGCGTTCGAGGGTCAGCAATTCGATCAGTTCGTCGACGACGCGGGTGCTCATGCGGGGTTTTCCGGTTGCAGGCGGGTGAGGCCGCAGGCGTCCAGCACCTGCGTCCAGGGAAAGTGGGGGCCGGGATCGCGCTTGCGCCATACGCTCTGGTCCGGGTCGTCGCTGGCCGGCACGCGCGCGGTGTCCAGGTCTTCGTGGCCGGCAATGAAGCGCAGCGCCGGCAGCTCGTGCCGCAGCCGGCGCAGCAGGGCGACGACGGCGGCGATCTGGGCCGGAGTGTACGGTTCGGACATGTGCTGGTGGCGGCTGTCGAACCAGTCCGGATAACGGCCGGTGTTGACGAGCTCGATGCCGACCGAGCGCGGGTTGTAGCCGCGGGTGTGGTGCGCGACGCGCAGCGGGTCGACGTAGCGCAGCACGCGGCCGTCGCGGTCGATGTAGTAATGGCCGCTGTTGCCGGTGCCGGATTCGTGCAGGATGCGTTCGCCGTATTCGCGCGCCATGGCCAGGTCCGGCAGCTCGGTGCAGTGCATCACCACGAGGTCGATGGCCGCGGCCTCGCGCAGCGGCAGCCGGTCCGCGTAGGGCAGGGGCTGGTCGGCAATCGGGCAGGGCGCGGCGGAATCGCTCATAATACGCACAGTTTACCATCCCCCGGCGGCCGCCTTGCGGCCGAGCCGCCCCATCGCGGAGCTTCCATGAGCGGACACGTCATCATCTCGCACGGCCTGAACAGCGGCCCCGACGCCACCAAAGCCATGGCCCTGGCGCAGGCCTGCGAACTGCTCGGCTGGCGCTGCGAGATCCCGGATTACCGCGACCTCGACGCCGTGATGCCGCCGATGGGCGACGTGCGCGCGCGCATCGCGCGCCTGCAGGTGTGCGTGGATGCCGCCGAGGGCCCGGTGGTGCTGGCCGGTTCCAGCATGGGCGCCTTCGTCTCCTGCCGGGTGGCCTTGGCGCGACCGGTGCAGGGCCTGTTCCTGATGGCGCCGCCGATCGCCCTGCAAGGGTATGACGATCTGCCGCTGGAGGCGCCGGCGGTGCCGCTGTCGATCGTGCACGGCTGGCACGACGAGCTGATTCCGGCCGAGCACGTGGTGGCCTGGGCCGGCCAGCGTTCGGCGCGCCTGAGCCTGGTGAACGACACCCACCGTCTGGCCGGGCACGTCGATTACTGCGCGCAGCAGTTCGCGCTCCTGCTCGGGGCGCTTTCGTGAAGTTCTTCCTGTCCTGCGCCAAGGGCCTGGAATACCTGCTGGTCGACGAGCTCAAGGCGCTGGGCATCGCCGCCACCGCCACCTTGGCCGGCGTCAACGCCGAGGGCGAGTTGGCCGACGCCCAGCGCGCGGTGATGCATTCGCGCCTGGCCTCGCGCGTGCTGTGGCCGATCGCGCATTTCGACTGCCGCGACGAGAACGACCTGTACCAAGGCATGCACGCGCTGCCGTGGGAAACGCATATTCCCGCCGGCGCCACGCTCGCCATCGACGCGCGCATCTCCAGTCAGGGCCTGACCCACGAACGTTACGCCGCGCAGCGCGCCAAGGACGCCATCGTCGACCGCCTGCGCGCCCGCACCGGCGCGCGTCCGGACATCGACGTCGAGAACCCGGACGTGCGCGTCAACCTGCACGTGCGCAAGGACCGGGCCGACATCGCCATCGACCTCGGCGGCGGCTCCCTGCACAAGCGCGGCTGGCGCCAGGACCAGGGCGAAGCGCCGATCAAGGAGAATCTGGCCGCGGCCATGCTGTACCGCGGCAAATGGCCGGAGGTGTACCGTGCCGGCGGCGCCGTGCTCGATCCGATGTGCGGCAGCGGTACCTTGTTGGTCGAAGCCGCGCTGATGGCCGCCGACGAGGCGCCCGGCCTGTACCGCTACGGCGAGCGCCTGCCGACGCGGTGGTCGGGTTTCGACACCGCGGTCTGGCAACAGATTCGCGATGAGGCCACCGCCCGCGCCGCGGCCGGCCGCGCCGCGCTGAAACCGGTGTTCTACGGCTACGACGAACAGGCCGAGGTGCTGCGCAAGGCAGTGGCCAACTGCGACCGCGCCGGCTTGGCCGAGCTGGTGCGCTTCGAGCGCCGGCCGGTGTCGGCGCTGCAGGCCCCGCGCGAGGCGCACGGCTTGGTGGTCTGCAACATGCCCTACAACCAGCGTCTGCAGGCCGATCCGGCCCTGTACCGCGAGACCGGCGACGCGTTGCAGGCGCAGCTGCCGGCCTGGCGCGCGGTGCTGCTGTGCGGCAACGACGAACTGGCCTTCGCCAGCGGCCTGCGCGCCAAGAAGAAATACGAATTCCACAACGGCTCGCTGGCCTGCTGCCTGCTGGTCTGCGATCCGATCCACGTGCCGCGTCCGGAACGCGATGGCCCCAAGCCTTTGTCCGAGGGCGCGCAGATGGTGGCCAACCGGCTGCAGAAGAACCTGAAGAACCTGGGCAAATGGGCCGCGCGCGAGGGCGTGGACTGCTATCGGGTGTACGATGCCGACCTGCCCGAGTACGCCGCCGCGATCGATTGCTATCCGGAGGCCGACGGCGGCCGTCTGTTCCTGCACGTGCAGGAATACGAGGCGCCGGCCGAGATTCCCGAGCAGACCACCCAGCGCCGCTTCAACGAACTGCTGCAGGCGGTCGAATCGGTGTTCGCGCTGCCGCGCGCGCAGGTGTCGGTGAAGAAGCGCCGGCGCGGCAAGGGCGGCAGCAAGTACGGGCGCATGGACGAAACCCACGACTTCATCCAGGTCGCCGAAGGCCGCGCGCGGCTGTGGGTCAACCTGTTCGACTACCTCGATACCGGCCTGTTCCTCGACCATCGCCCGATGCGCCTGCGCTTGGGCCAGGAGGCCCGCGGCAAGCGCTTCCTCAACCTGTTCTGCTACACCGGCACCGCCAGCGTGCACGCCATCCTCGGCGGCGCGTCGGCGTCGACCTCGGTCGACCTGTCCGGCACCTATCTGGATTGGGCCGACGCCAATTTCGAGCTCAACGCCATCAGCGGCGGCGGCCACCAGCTGGTGAAGGCCGACGTGATGGAATGGCTGGGCAATTGCCGGCAGGACTACGACCTGGTGTTCTGCGATCCGCCGACCTTCTCCAACTCGGCCAGCGCCGAGGACTTCGACGTGCAGAAGGACCACGTGGCGCTGCTACGCGCCATCGTCGCGCGTCTGGCGCCGGGCGGCGTGTGCTATTTCTCCAACAACTTCCGCAAGTTCCGCTTCGATCTGGCGGCGGTATCGGAGTTCGCGTCGGTCGAGGACATCAGCGCGCAGACCGTGGCGCCGGACTTCGCCCGCAACCCGAAGATCCACCGCTGCTGGAAGCTGGCCAAAAACAAACCCGCCTGAGGCGGGTTTGTTTTTTTCGCGACGCCGGCCGGATTACTTGCCGGTCTTGACCGTGGTCCACAGGCGCACGCGCTCACGCTGCACATCCGCCGGGAAGGTGACCGGGTCGATCAGCTTGGCCGCGGTTTCGGGCTTGGGGTAGATCGATTCGTCGGCCTGCACGTCGGCCGGCAACAGGGCCTTGGCGGCGGTGTTCGGGGTGGCGTAGGACACGTACTCGGCCACGCCGGCGGCGACCTCGGCCTTCATCAGGTAGTTGATGAACTTCATGGCGTTGGCCTTGTTCGGCGCGTCGGCCGGCACCGCCATCACGTCCACCCAGCGCGCGGCGCCTTCCTTCGGGATGACGAAGGCGATTTCCACGCCGTTGCCGGCTTCTTCGGCGCGGTCACGGGCCTGGAACACGTCGCCGGAGTAGCCCATGGCCACGCACACGTCGCCGTTGGCCAGGTCGGTGATGTATTTCGAGGAGTGGAAGTAGGTGATGTTCGGACGGGTGCCGAGGAACGCGGCCTTGATCGCGTCCAGGGTCTTGGCGTCGGACACTTTCGGGTCGATGCCCTTCCACAGCGCGGCCGAGGTGAAGGCGTCTTCCGGATCGTCCAGCACGGCGATGCCGCATTGCGCCAGCTTGCCGGCCACGGCCGGATCGAAGATCAGCGACCAGCTGTCGAGCGCGGCGTCTTCGCCCAGGATCTCGCGGACCTTCTTGACGTTGATGCCGATGCCGGTGGTGCCCCACAGATAGGGCATCAGCTTGGCGTTGCCCGGGTCGATGCCGGCCAGCGAGGCCAGGACCGCGGGGTCGTTGTTCTTGGCGTTGGGCAGCGCGGCCTTGTCGAGGTCGGCGTAGATGCCGGCGGCGATCTGCTTCTCGGCGAACGGGCGGGCCGAGGGGAACACCACGTCGTAACCCGAGGCGCCGGCCAGCAGCTTGGCCTCCAGGGTCTCGTTGCCGTCGTACACGTCGTACACCACCTTGATGCCGGTTTCGCGTTCGAAGTTGGCCACGGTGTCTTCGGCGATGTAATCGCTCCAGTTGTACACGTACAGGTTCTTCGAGGCGTTCTCGCCGCTTTTCGGGGCATCGTCCTTGCCGCCGCAGGCGCTCAGCAGGCCACACGCGGCCAGGGCAAACAGCATCCGCTTCATCGCTCATCCTCCATGGTGGTTCGGGACGGCCATTCTATCGCAAAGCGGCCGAAAGGAGGCTCAATACCGCTCGCTGCGCATCTCCGTCACCCGGCAGTCCGCCAGCCGGAGCACGTAGACCTGGCCGTAGTCGTCCTCGGCCATCATCGGCGTCGGCTGGCCGCTCCAGGCCTGCGCCAGCGCCGGCAGGGTATTGCTGTGGCCGAAGACCACGGCGCCGGCGCCGTCCGGCAGGGCGCACAGCCGGGCCAGCAAAGCGTCGGTGGCGGTCGCGGCCGGCAGCATGCGGATCGGCACGCCGGCGGCCAGCGCCAGCGGGCGCGCGGTCTGCTGCGTGCGGCGGAATTCGCTGGCGAACACCGCCGCCGGCAGGGCGTCGGCGAAGCGCGCCGGCAGGCGTTCGGCACGCGCCCGGCCGGCCGGGCTCAGGGGTGGGTCGCGGCCCGGGCCGGCAGCCTTTTCGGCGTGCCGGATCAGGTACACGGTCTGCATCTTGGCTTCGGCGTGCGCGGCCGAAACCAGGCACAGCGCCAGCAGCAGGCTGGCCGTGCGGCGCGTCATGCGCCGGCTCCCAGCTGGGCGAGCAGGGCGCGCAGGAACAGCACGCGTTGCTCGCCGGTTTCGGTCTTGTTGCTGATCTTCAGGCGCTCAGGGCCCTGCATGGCGTAGGTCTTCGGATTGCGCTGGATCAGGCGGATCACCGCCATCGGATCGATGGCCGGCTTGGCGCTGAACAGCAGGCTGCCGCCGCCGTCGTGCAGGTCGATCTTGACGATGCCCAGACGTTGCGCCTGCAGGCGCAGGGCGGCGCAATCGAACAAGTGCTGGGTGGGCGGCTCCAGCAGGCCGAAGCGGTCGATCATCTCGACCTGCAGGTCGCGCAGCGCGTCGTCGCTGTCGGCCGAGGCGATGCGCTTGTACAGGGTCAGGCGCGTATGCACGTCCTCGATCGCGTGTTCGGGGATCAGCGCCGGGCTGTGCAGGTTGACCTCCGACGCGCGTGCGGCCGGATTGAACACGTCCGGGATGCGGCCGTCCTTGATCGAGGCCACCGCGCGCTCGAGGTACTGCGCGTACAGGGCGAAGCCGATTTCGGCGATTTGCCCCGACTGGCCTTCGCCCAGCAGTTCGCCGGCGCCGCGGATCTCCAGGTCGTGCGTGGACAGGGTGAAGCCGGCGCCGAGCTCTTCCAGCGAGGCCAGCGCGTCGAGGCGCTTGCGCGCGTCGGCGGTCAGCCGCTTCATGTCCGGCACGATCAGGTAGGCGTAGGCGCGGTGGTGGCTGCGGCCGACGCGGCCGCGCAGCTGGTGCAGCTGCGCCAGGCCGAAGCGGTCGGCGCGGTTGATGACGATGGTGTTCGCGCTCGGGATGTCGATGCCGGATTCGATGATGGTGGTGGAGACCAGGATGTTGAAGCGCTGCTTGTGGAAATCCAGCATCACCTGTTCCAGCTGGCGTTCCGGCATCTGGCCGTGCGCCACTCGGATGCGCGCGTCCGGCACCAGTTCGCCCAGCTCGCGCGCGGTCTTCTCGATGGTGTCGATGTCGTTGTGCAGGAAGTAGATCTGGCCGCCGCGCGCCAGTTCGCGCTGGCAGGCCTCCAGCAGGGTGGCGTCGTCCCACGGGCAGATGAAGGTCTTCACCGCCGTGCGGTGCGCCGGCGGCGTGCCGATGATCGACAGCTGGCGCAGGCCGCTCATCGCCATGTTGAGGGTGCGCGGGATCGGGGTGGCGGTCAGCGTCAGCAGGTGCACGTTGGCCTTGAGCGCCTTCAACGCCTCCTTGTGGCGGACGCCGAAACGCTGCTCCTCGTCCACGATCACCAGCCCGAGGTCGTCGAAGGCGACGTCCTTCTGCAGCAGGCGGTGGGTGCCGATGATGACGTCGATCTTGCCCAGCGCCAGCAGCTCGAGCGCCTGCTTCACGTCCTTGCTGCTCTTGAAGCGCGACAGCACCTCGACCTTGATCGGCCAGTCGGCGAAGCGGTCGCTGAAGTTGCGGAAATGCTGCTCGGCCAGCAGCGTGGTCGGCACCAGAACCGCCACCTGCTTGCCGGCCATGGCCGCCACGAAGGCCGCGCGCAGCGCCACCTCGGTCTTGCCGAAGCCGACGTCGCCGCAGACCACGCGGTCCATCGGGTTGTTCTGCGCCATGTCGGCCAGCACGGCCTCGATGGCCTGCTGCTGGTCGGGCGTCTCCTCGAACGGGAAGGCGGCGGCGAAGCGTTCGTACAGCGGCCGGTCCAGCG
>CAZRXZ010000040.1:0-4679 GCA_964604095.1 uncultured Arenimonas sp.
CTTCACCTGGCTGATCAAGCGCCGCGCCGCGGCCATCCTCGAACGCGTCGACGGCCAGCGCGCCGAACTGCGCCTGGCCCTGCGCGGCACCGGCGAGGCGGCCTGGGTCTGGCATCTGGATACCCAGGAGATGAGCCAGATCGGCTTCGAGCCCCTGGTGGAAGGCAGTTTCCCGGCCCGGCTCAACGCCATCGAGTTCATCCAGGTCTACATCCATCCCGAAGACGCGCCGGAATTCCAGGCCGCGGTCGAAAGCCACCTGCGCGGCGAGACCGCGGACATCGACGTCGATTACCGCCTGCGCCACTACCGCGCCGGCTGGATCCGGGTCAACGCGCGCGGCCGCATCGTCGAACACGACGGCTTCGGCAATCCGCTGCGTCTGGCCGGCGTATGCCACGACATCGGCGCCAGCCGCGGCGACGACGACGACAGCCGGATCGCACGCGAAGTCGTGCGCAGCATGTCCGAAGCGGTGGCGGTGCTCGACCTCGACTTCCAGTTCGTGTCGGTGAACCCGGCCTTCTCCCGCATCACCGGCTACACCGGCGACGAGATCGTCGGCAAGGGCCGCAGCCTGCTGAACTCCGAGCAGCACAGCGCCGATTTCCTCGAGCGCACGCGCGCCCACCTGGAGGAGAACGGCCGCTGGTCGGGCGAGCTCTGGCAGAAACGCAAGGACCGTGGCGAGTTCCTGTCGGCGGTCGAGGTCTCCGAGGTGCTCGACGGCAAGGGCCAGCGCAGCCATTTCGTGGCCGTGCTCAGCGACATCACCGACCGCAAGCGCATCGAGCAGGAGCTGGTGCACCTGGCCAACTACGACGCGCTGACCGGCCTGCCCAGCCGCGCCATGCTGATCGAGCGCCTGGGCAAGGCCATCATCAACGCGCGCCGCAACCAGCGCCGGGTCGCCCTGCTGTTCCTCGACCTCGACAACTTCAAGAACATCAACGACTCGCTCGGGCACACCGCCGGCGACCGCCTGCTGGTGGTGGTCGCGCAGCGCCTGCTGGCCGCGGCCCGCGACCAGGGCATGGTGGCGCGCCTGTCCGGCGACGAGTTCGTGGTGCTGGTCGAATCGGCCGAGGACGACCGCCAGATCCGCGACTGCGCCACGCGCGTGCTGGCGCAGTTCAACAACCCGATCCTGCTCAGCGAAAGCCACGCCGCCAACCTGACCGGCTCGATCGGCGTCAGCATCTTCCCCGACCATGCGCAGACGCCGTCCGACCTGCTCAAGTACGCCGACATCGCGATGTACCAGGCCAAGACCGAAGGCCGCAACACCGTGCAGTACTTCAGCGAGGAGATGGACGCGCGCTCGCGCCACCGCGCGCAGCTGCTCGGCGCGCTGAAGATGGCGCTGGTGCGCGACGAATTCGCGCTGCACTTCCAGCCGCGCATGAACCTGGACACCGGGCAGATCGTCAGCGTCGAGGCCCTGCTGCGCTGGAACAGCCGCGAGATGGGCAAGGTCGCGCCGGACGTGTTCATCCCGCTGGCCGAGGAATCCGGCCAGATCATCGAGATCGGCGAATGGGTGCTGCGCGACGCGATCGCCACGCTCGGCCACTGGCACTCGCTCGGCCTGAACCACCTGAGCATGTCGATCAACGTCTCGGCGCTGCAGCTGCTGCGCTCGCGCCTGGCCGGCCAGATCCGCGCCTTGGTCGACGAGTTCGGCATCCCCGAATACTGCATCGAGCTGGAGATCACCGAGTCCATGGTGCTCAGCCAGAACAGCCAGCCGCTGTCGAACCTGTGGGCGCTGAAGGACCTCGGCGTCACCCTGTCGCTGGACGACTTCGGCACCGGCTACTCCTCGCTGTCGTACCTGAAGCAGCTGCCGATCGACGCGCTGAAGATCGACAAGAGCTTCGTGCGCGAGATCGGCCCGAACGCCAACGACAACACGCTGGTGCAGACCATCATCGCGCTCGGCCATTCGCTGGGCATGACCATGATCGCCGAAGGCGTGGAGAGCGCCGAACACCTGCAGACGCTGCGCGAATTCGACTGCGACGAGATCCAAGGCTACTGGCTGAGCCGTCCGCTACCGGCGACGGAATGCCTGGAATTCATCCAGGCGCACGAGCAGAGCGCGCGCACCGCCACCCCGGCGGCTTGACGCCGGCGCCGATGCCGACTACGGTAAGCCGATGACCGGACCCGACCATGCCCAACAGATCCTGGCGCTGGCGCAGCGCCTCGACCGCCTGCTGGAAGCCACCGGCCGGCTCGCGTCCGAGAACCAGGCGCTGAAGCGGCAGCTGCTCGAACTCGGCGCCGAACGCGACCGGCTGCAGGACCGCAACGCGCTGGCGCGCGGCCGCGTCGAAGCCATGCTGGGCAAACTCGACCTGC
Organism: uncultured Arenimonas sp.; assembly: GCA_964604095.1. Classification (GTDB taxonomy): domain Bacteria; phylum Pseudomonadota; class Gammaproteobacteria; order Xanthomonadales; family Xanthomonadaceae; genus Arenimonas. The sequence continues at coordinate 2,365 of CAZRXZ010000040.1, forward strand.
TGGAGCGCAACGATGACTAACGTGGTGACCATCAAGGTGCTCGAGCGCGAATACACCGTCGGCTGCCCGCCGGAGCGGACCGACAGCCTGCAGGCCGCGGCCAAGGTGCTGGACGCGCAGATGCGCGAGATCCAGGGCGGCAACAAGACCGTCAGCCTGGACCGCGTGGCGGTGCTGGCGGCGCTCAACATCGCGCACGAACTGCAGATGCTGAAGGACGGCCGCGGCCAGTCCGACGCCGTGATCGGCCGCAGCCTGGGCGAGATGAACCGCAAGCTCGACGACCTGTTCGACAGCCTGCCGCGCTGAGCGGCGCCGCGGCGCGGTATAATGCCGCCGTGTCCTCTGCTGTGTTCGACAGCGTTCCCAACATTAGCCCTTGACCCATAACCACGACCCGGGAGTCGTTCGAGCCGACGGTGTGCATGTCCGCCTTGCTGCGGAAAGCCTGAAGCCGGCGAGCCGACACCCACTTGATCCCAGGGATCAAGGTCGTTAGGCGCGCATCGGCACCGCGGAGGACCTCTACTTCTTCAGGACGGGGCATGCGCCAAGCACTGCGAGCGGAACTCAAGGCCACACGCCTGCGGCACACGCCGGCCGAACGCATGGCCGCCGCCGAGGCCGTGGCCGAGCGCATCCTGGCGCATCTGCCGGCCACCGGCGGCTACTTGGCCGGTTACTGGGCCAGCGCCGGCGAACTGCCTTTGCATCTGCTGCAGATGCGACTGCCGCCGGCCTGGATCTGGTGCCTGCCGGTGATCGGCCCGGCCCGGCAACTGGCCTTCGCGCCCTGGCGCAGCGGCGATGCACTCGGCACCAACCGCTACGGCATCCCGGAGCCGATGCAGGCGCCCGAATCCTGCCTGGCGCCGGCGCAGATGCAGGCCGTGGTGCTGCCGCTGCTCGGCTTCACCCGCGACGGCCTGCGCCTGGGCATGGGCGGCGGCTACTACGACGCCAGCTTCGCCTTCCGCCAGGGCACGCACGCACCGCCGCTGCTGATCGGCGCCGCATACGCCGCACAGCGGCTGGAGCGCCTGGAGGCCGCCGACTGGGACGTGCGCCTGGACGCGGTGGCCACCGAACACGAATGGATCGACTGCACGGAGCACCGCGCCTGATGCGTTACTGGCTGATGAAATCCGAACCCGACGCGTTCTCGATCGACGACCTGGCGCGCGTCGGCACCGAACCCTGGACCGGCGTGCGCAACTACCAGGCGCGCAACTTCATGTGGAAGGAAATGGCCGTCGGCGACGGCGTGCTGTTCTATCATTCCAACGCCAAGGTGCCCGGTGTGGTCGGCGTGGCGCGGGTCGCCTCGGCGCCCTACCCGGACCCGACCCAATTCGACCCGGACTCGGAGTACTGGGACCCGAAAGCGGCCATCGACGCGCCGCGCTGGTTCCTGGTCGATGTCGGCTTCGAACGCAAGCTCAAGGACGTGATTTCCCTAGACGCGCTACGCGCCAACGCCGGCCGCCTCGGCGATTTCGTCCTGCTCAACCGCGGCACGCGCCTGTCGGTGCTGCCCGTCACCCCCGCGCAATGGCGCACCATCCTGGAACTGGAACCGAAATGACCCCCGAACAAGGCAAACAGGCTTCGGCCGAACGCGCACTCGAATTCGTGCAGGACGACAGCGTCGTCGGCGTGGGCACCGGCTCCACGGTGGCCTACTTCATCCAGGGCCTGGGCCGCATGAAGGACCGCATCCAGGGCGCGGTGTCCAGCTCCGAACAGAGCACCAAGCTGCTGAAGGAACTCGGCATCCCGGTGTTCGACCTGAACGCCACCGGCCCGCTGGAGCTGTACGTGGACGGCGCCGACGAATGCGATCCGCACAACCGCCTGATCAAGGGCGGCGGCGCCGCGCTCACCCGCGAGAAGATCATCGCGGCCGCCAGCCGGCAGTTCGTCTGCATCGTCGACCCCAGCAAGCTGGTGCCGGTGCTCGGCCGCTTCCCGGTGCCGGTGGAGGTGATTCCGATGGCGCGCTCGCACGTGGCGCGGCAGATCGTGAAGCTGGGCGGCGACCCCATCTGGCGCGAAGGCACCGTGACCGACAACGGCAACTGGATCCTGGACGTGCACAACTGGTCGATCACCGACCCGGTTAAGCTGGAAGGCCAGCTCAACGCCATCGTCGGCGTGGTCACCAACGGCCTGTTCGCCGAACGCCCCGCCGACCTGGTCATCACCGGCGGCGAAATCCGCCGCTGAGCCCGGCGATGGACGGCCGGATCCGCGTTTCGCGGCCGGCCTCGGGCAACAAAAAACCCGCCGTAAGGCGGGTTTTTCGCAAGACATCG
>CAZRXZ010000040.1:4689-7740 GCA_964604095.1 uncultured Arenimonas sp.
ACGCTGACCGCCTTCGATGCCGGGTTCTACCAAGGCCAGGCCATCGGCACCTTCATGGCGGAGATGCAGAAGCGCACCGGCAACCGCTTCGTGAAGTGCGTGCGCGGCGGCTGAATCCCGCGCTTGCTGCAGGCAACAAAAAACCCGCCGAAAGGCGGGTTTTTCGCGAGACAATGAAACCGATCAGCGCTTCGAGAACTGGGTGGCGCGGCGGGCTTTGCGCAGGCCGACCTTCTTACGTTCCACTTCACGGGCGTCGCGGGTCATCAGACCGGCTTTGCGCAGTTCGGGTTTCAGGGTTTCGTTGTATTCCACCAGGGCGCGGGCGATGCCCAGACGGATGGCGCCGGCTTGGCCGGTGATGCCGCCGCCTTCGACGGTCACGGAGACGTCGAACTGCTCGGCGGTCTGGGTCAGCTCCAGCGGCTGGCGCACGATCATGCGCGAGGTCTCACGGCCGAAGAATTCGTCGATGCCGCGGCCGTTGATCACGATGTTGCCCGAACCCTTGCGCAGGAACACGCGGGCGGTGGAGGATTTGCGGCGACCGGTGCCGTAGTTTTGCTGTGCAGCCATGGTGGTGTCCTATCTGCCTTAGATGTCCAGCACTTGCGGCTGCTGGGCGGTGTGGGGGTGCTCGGAGCCTTTGTAGACCTTGAGCTTCTTGAACATGGCGCGGCCCAGCGGGTTCTTCGGCAGCATGCCCTTGACCGCGGTTTCGATCACGCGTTCCGGGTGCGCGGCCAGGGCCTGCGACAGGTTTTCCGACTTCAGGTTGCCGACGTAGCCGGTGAAGCGGTAGTACATCTTGTCCTGCAGCTTCTTGCCGGTCACGGCGATTTTGTCGGCGTTGATGACGACCAGGTAATCGCCGGTGTCCACGTGCGGGGTGTACACGGGCTTGTGCTTGCCGCGCAGGCGGCGGGCGAGTTCCGAGGACAAACGACCGAGGGTCTTGCCGGTGGCATCGATCAGATACCAGTCCTGCTGGACGGTTTCGGGTTTGGCGCTGACGGTCATGGCTTTCATGACGGGCTCCAACAAAATCAAGTGAATAAGAAGCGGAATGATAACCCGCTTTCCGGCCCCGCGCAAGCCCCCATACCGACCATGTTAGGATTCGGTCATGGAACCCGTCCAAACCGCCACCCGAAGCGCGCTGGCCCGGCAGTGCGTACGCTGCGGGCTGTGCCTGCCGCACTGCCCGACCTACGGCGTGGCGCGCACCGAAGCCGAATCGCCGCGCGGCCGCATCGCCCTGATGGCCGTTCTGGCCGAACAATCCGTCCCGTCCGGCCCGCACCCGGCTCTGGATGCCTGCCTGGGCTGCCGGCGCTGCGAAGCCGTCTGCCCGGCCGGCGTCGCGTTCGATGAACTGCTGCTGCTGACCCGCGCCGCGGTGCCGCCGCACATTCCGAGACGCGGAAAAATCGTGTTGTGGCTGATGCGCCATAAATCCTGGCTGAACGCGGGATTGCGCCTGTACCGCCGGATCTTCCCGGCACTGCCCGCGGCGTGGCGGCGCCTGCCGCGCCCGGCCAAGCCGAAGCGCGCAACCCGCGGCGCCGGGCTCCGCGCCGGCAGCGCCGTGTTCTCCGGCTGCGTTGCCGACACCTTCGAGGCCGAGGCACGCCAGGCGCTGTTGCGCCTGTTGCAGGCCGCGGGCGAAGCGGCCGCGGTTCCCGACGCGCAGGGCTGTTGCGGGCAGGCGGCGCGCCATGCCGGACAGGCAGAACACGCCGCGCGCCTGGGCGCCGCCAACCGCGCCGCGTTCGCCGGTTTCGAGCGCGTACTGATGCTGGCCAGCGGCTGCCACGACGCGGTGGCCGACAGCCTGCCGGTGCCGGTGCTGGATGCCGCCGTCTTCCTTTCCGGGCATGCGCGCAAACTGGCCTTCCGCTCCGCGCGGGGCCGGCGCGTGGCCCTGCACACGCCCTGCAGCGCCGGGCGGCACGACCCGCAACGGGCCCTGCGACAACTGCTGGCGCGCATTCCCGACCTGGAGCTGGTGCTGTTGCCGGACAGCGGCTGCTGCGGCGCGGCCGGCCTGCATCAACTGGCCGACCCCGCGCGCGCGGCCGCCCTGCGCGCGCCGCTCGCGGCCGCCATCGCCGAAGCCGGCGTCGACACGGTGCTGTCGCAGAACATCGGTTGCCGCCTGCACCTGTCCGGCGCCGTCGAGGTCGCGGTCCGGCACCCGCTCGAATTCATGGCAGAATACCTGCATGACGCTTGAACGCCGGCTATCCCGCCTCGACCACCTGCTGGGCGAACTGCAACACGCCCTGAACACCACCAGCGGCGCGGTCAGCCGCTCCGCGCACGGCCCGGCGCCACGGCCCAATCCGGCCGGCGAAGAGCGCGACCTGGCGATGTCGCCGGCGCAGATGCGCCACAGCGCGGGCCTGATGCGCATCAACCACACCGGCGAGGTCTGCGCGCAGGCGCTGTATCTGGGCCAGGCGCGCGTGGCGGAAAGCGCGGACACCCGCGAGCAGCTGCTGCACGCCGCCGACGAAGAGGCCGACCATCTGAGCTGGTGCGAGCAACGCCTGCGCGAGCTGGACGCGCGGCCCAGCGCATTCAACCCGCTGTGGTACCTGGGCAGCTACGGCATCGGCCTGGCGGCGGGCCTGAAGGGCGACGGCTGGAACCTGGGCTTCGTCTCGGAGACCGAACGCCAGGTGGAAGCGCATCTGGCCGAGCACCTGGACACGCTGCCGGCCGAAGACCGCCGCAGCCGCGCCATCCTGGCGGTGATGAAGGACGACGAAATCCGCCACGCCGAGCACGCCGAACGGAACGGCGCGCGCCGCCTGCCGCCGCCGGTGCCGCGTCTGATGTCGCTCACCTCACGGCTGATGAAGGCCGTAGCCTACCGCGTGTGAACATGAAAAACCCCGCCGAAGCGGGGTTTTTCGTAGGCGGGAAGGCGCTCAGTCGGCCAGATTGCGGCCGTGGTAGAGCTCTTCTATCTCGCGCTTGAGGCGGGCCTCGATCTTCATGCGCTCCTTGAACGAGAGGTTCTTGGCCTTCTCCTCGAACAGGTAG
>CAZRXZ010000041.1:0-7700 GCA_964604095.1 uncultured Arenimonas sp.
TCAGGCTTTGGCGCAGACCGGGCACGCCGGGTCGGCGCTGAAGCGGGTTTCGTGGCTGCGCATGCTGAGCAAATCCAGGCTCAGCAGACGACCGATCAAGGGCTCGCCGATACCGAGCAGATACTTCAGCGCCTCCGTGGCCTGCAGCAAGCCGATGACGCCAGGCGTGACGCCGAGCACACCGGCCTCGGTGCAATTGGGCGCGCCGGCGCCGGCCGCATCGGGGAACAGGCAGCGGTAGCAGGGCCCCGAGCCGGGCTTGGCGTGGAACAGGCTGAGCTGTCCTTCAAAACGATAGACCGCGCCGTATACCCAGGGCTTGCCCAGTTCGGCGCAGGCATCAGAAATGGCATAGCGGGAAACGAAATTATCAGTCCCGTCAACAACTAAATCGACATCTTTAATGTAATTTCTGATATTGTCGGCACCGATTTTATCCGTCACCGCGTCAATGACAATCGTAGGATTTAGCGATAAAAGCGTATTTTTAGCCGAAGTAACCTTCATTTCGCCGACACTGTCGTTTTTATGCAGGATTTGCCGCTGCAAGTTGCTCAGCTCCACCCGATCGTCATCGACCAGGCGCAAAAAGCCCACGCCGGCTGCGGCCAAATAATAGGCACATGGCGAACCCAAGCCGCCCGCGCCCACCACCAGCACCCGTGCATTCGCCAAGGCTTCCTGGCCCGCACGACCGATCGTCGGCAAGATCATTTGGCGCGCGTAGCGCCGGTCGAAATCGCTGCTCTCGGGGATGACCATCGGCAGCCCGTCGGCCTGCCAGGCCTGCGTCCCGCCCTGCACCGAATACAGGGTCTGGTAGCCTTGCGCCGCCAACGCCTCGGCGCAGGCGTCGGAACGCTTGCCGCCGGCGCAAATCAAAATCACCGCCTGCCGCGCATCGGCGATATGGAAGCAGGCGGACTTCTCCAGTTCGCCCCTGGACACCGGCTTGGCGCCTTCGGCCATGCCCGCGACCCATTCGGCCGGTTCGCGCACGTCGATCAGCAACAGCCCCGATGCCTGCAGACGGCGGGCTTCCTGCGGGCTGACGGGAATCGCCGCCACGGTCTTACTTGTTCCGCTTGATGTGCCGGATCAGCCGCTTGCGTTTTTCCAGCTGGCGTTCGGTCAGCACGTTCTTCTTGCCTTCGTACGGGTTGTCGCCGTCCTTGAACACGAAGCGTACCGGCGTGCCGACCAGCTTGAAGCGCTTGCGGAAGAAGTTCTCGAGATAGCGCCGGTAGCTGTCCGGCAACGTGCGCAGGCGGTTGCCGTGCACGATGAAGGTCGGCGGATTGCTGTCGCCGGGGTGGCCGTATTTCAGCTTGGCCGCGTGGCCGCGCACCACCGGCGGCGGGAACGAGGCGACCGCGATCTCGACCGCCTTGGTCACTTCGGCGGTGCTGAAGCTGCGCGTGGCGCTGGCGTAGGCCTTGTGGATGGCCTTGAACAGCTCGGCCATGCCGGTGCCGTGCTTGGCGGAAATGGTCACGATCGGCGCCCAGGTGCAGAACGAAAGCTTGCGCTCCAGCAGGTTCTTGGTCTGCTCGCGCTGGTAGGCGCTCTGGTTGTCCCACTTGTTGACCGCGATGACCAGCGCGCGACCGGCCTCCAGCACGTGGCCGAGCACGGTGGCGTCCTGTTCGGTCACGCCTTCGCCGGCGTCCAGAAGCACCACGGCCACTTGGCAATCCTGGATCGATTGCAGGGTCTTGAACACCGAGAACTTCTCGACCGCCTCTTCCACGCGGCCGCGGCGGCGCAGGCCGGCGGTGTCGATCAGGCGGTAGTGCGTGCCGTCGCGCTCCAGATCCACGCTGATCGAATCGCGGGTGGTGCCGGGCACGTCGGAAGCGATGACGCGCTCCTCGCCCAGCAGGCGGTTGACCAAGGTCGATTTGCCCACGTTCGGGCGGCCGATGAAGGCCAGGCGCAGGGCGCCGTCGTCCGCCTGCGGCTCGGCGTCGGCCTGCTCCGGCAGCAACTGCAGCACCAAGGCCAGCAGTTCCGGCACGCCGCGCTGGTGCGCGGCCGAGATCGGCAGCACATGCTTGAAGCCGAAGTCGGCGAATTCGTGGATGGCGTCGCCGGTGTTCTTGCCGTCGGTCTTGTTGATGACCAGCACCATCGGCTTGTTCAGACGGCGCAGGCCTTTCAGGATGTCGTGGTCGAGCGCGTCCGGGCCGGACTTGGCGTCCACGATGAACAGGACCAGGGCCGCTTCGGACGCGGCCTGCCAGCTTTGGCGCGAAGTCGCGCCGGCCAGGCCTTCGGCGTCGTCGGACACGCCGCCGGTATCGCAGACGATGAACGGCCGCGACGGCTCCAGACGGCAATAGCCGTAATGCCGGTCGCGGGTCACGCCCGGCTCGTCGTGCACCAGGGCGTCGCGGGTACGGGTCAATCCGTTGAACAGGGTGGACTTGCCCACATTGGGCCGGCCCACCAGGGCCACCATATCGAGCATGTTATTGGGCCAGGCCGAAAGCGGTCACTTTGCCGTCGACGCTCTGCACGTACACGATGCCGTCGTCGGACACCACCGGACTGCCGGATACGCCCTTGCCGGCGCTGGCGCGGCCCTTGATGTCGCCGGTCGCGGCGTCCAGCCAATGCACATAGCCTTCGGCGTCGGCGGTCACCACATAGGCGCCCTGCACCACCGGCGTGGTCAGGCCGCGGCGGGCCAGGGCCGATTGCTTCCAGAGGTCGGAGCCGCTGTTGCGGTCGAAGGCCCAGACGTTGCTGTCGCGGTCGCTGACCACCACGCGGTCGCCGAGCAGGGCGACGCCGGCATAGCCGCCGACCTCGCGCACCCAGATCGGCTGGCCGTTGCCGACCGACAGCGCCATGGTCGAATCGCGGTAGGAGCTGGCGAACACTTCGCGGTCGCCGACCTGGATCTCGCCGTCGATGTCGGCCATGCGCTCCAGCTCGTTGCGGCCGTCGGGTTTGGCCACCAGCTGCTCCCAGACGCGCTGGCCGTCCTGCTGACGCAGGGCGATCAGGCTGCCGTCCTCGTAACCGAGCAGGATGATGCCCGGCCCGAGCACCGGGGCGCTGTTGCCGCGCACGCTCAGGTTCGGCATGCCGCGGTCGAACTGCCAGCGCTTTTCGCCGGTCGACAGGTCGAGGCCGAACACCTTGCCGTCGTTGGCGCGCACCACCACGGTGTCGAAGGTCACCAGCGGCGCGCTGATCACCGACGAGCTGACCATGGTCTTCCACAGCACCGAGCCGTCGGCGGCGTTGAACGCGAACACTTCGCCGTTGCGGCCGCCGAGCGCGACCAGGCCGGAATACGCCGCCGGACCGCCGGTCAGGGCGAACGGCTGCGCGCTCTTCTTCCAGAAGCGCCAACCGCGGCCGTCGGCGGCCTCCTTGTTGGGATTGGCCTTCCATTTGATCTTGCCGGTGGCACGGTCGATGGCCACCAGCTGGTTGGCGGAATCGGCGGCGAACAGCGTGTCGTTTTCGATGGCCGGCTTCTGGCGCACGGCCAGCACGCCCTCGCCCTGCCCGACCGATACCGACCACAGGCGCTTGACCGCGATCGGCTGCGCGATGTCGGTCAGCTTGCTGGGTTCAAGCGCCTTTTCCTTGTCGCTCTTGAGCAGGCCGGTGAGCGAAGACAGGGTGGAGCAGCCGGCCAGCAGCAGCGCGCCGGCGCCGAGGGCGATGAGTTTACGGGACATCAGCGGATCTCCTGGGGTTGGTCGGCGCTACCGCCGGCATCGGTCAGCTTCATTTCGATCAGCGCGCGCGCGGCGGCGTCGGCGCTCAGCGCCAGCAACGCGTCGCGGTAATGTTTGGCGGCTTCGTCGCGTTTGCCGGCCGCCGCGGCCAGGTCGCCCTTGAGCTCGGCCAGGCTGGCGGGATAGGCCTTGCCGGCGATGCCGGACGCCGCTTTCGCGGCTTCGGCGGCATTGCCCTGGGCCAGCAGCAACTGGGCCTTGCGCACCTGCGCCAGTTCGCGCGAGGACTCGTCGCGGGCGAGCGTGGCCGCCTGCTCGATGGCGGCGAGCGCTTCCTTGGCCTTGCCGTTTTCCTGCTGCAGCTTGGACAGGCGCAACGCGGCGAGGAAGGCGAAGTCGGTGTCGGCGTAATTCGCGATCAATCCGTTGCCGAGCGCGACCGCTTTCGGCACGTCCGGTTTCTCGACCGCGGCGACGAAGGTCTGGTACTGGTTCACGGCCTCCTGGGCCTGGCGGCCCTCACGGCCCTGCCACCAATGCCATCCGGAAACGGAGGCAACCGCCAGCGACAGGCCGACCAGCAGGTTGCTGCCGTTCTGAAGCAGCCATTTTCGGACGCGTTCGCTTTGTTCGTGTTCGTCGTATTGGTCGGACATAAGGTTCGTTCGTACTCTCGTTCTTCGGTGGATGATGTTCGGTATCAGGGCTCGGCCGGCGTCGGCTGCCCGTCGGCGCCGAGCGTGAACCGCGCGACATCGTTGTTGAGCACCGGGGCCATGTCGTGGCGTTGTCCGCCGATCGACACCTCGGCGGTGCTGGCATTGCCCAGCGTGATTCTAGCGGCTTTATCGAGGCCGTGACGGAATTCCTGTCCGGCCGGAATCAGGCCGCTGTACAGCACGGCGTTGTCGGCGGCGCGGATTTCCACCCAGCTTTCCCGGCTATTGCGCAGCTGCAGCTCCTTGCCGGCCGCGGCGGGCTTCTGCGCCGGGGTTGCGGCCGGGACCTGGGCGGGAACGGCCACCGTCTGTTGAACCGAGGCCGGCGACGCGGCGTCGGTCCGCACCGGCGCGGCCGCGGTGATCAGCGCATCCAGCGAGGGCGACTCGGCAGGCGCCTGGCGGCGGCCGTTGAGATAGGCCAGCAAGGCCGCGAGCAGCACGACGCCGAGGCCCAGCGCCCACCAGCGTGACGGCGCGCTGTCGGGCTCGATGCGCGTCGCGGTCAGGGCCTTCAACGGCGGTTCGGACTGCAGGCTGGGGATTTCATCGCGGATCGACTCGTCCAGGCCCAGCAGGCGGATGTAGCCTGTGATGTAGCTTTTGGCGTAGATCGGCGCGCCGAGCTTTTCCCAGTGTTCGGACTCGATGGCCTCGACCATGTGCGTGCTGAACTTCAGGCGCTTGGCGACCTCCTCCGGACTCAATCCCATCTGTTCCCGGCGCGCCTTGAACAGGCTGCCGACCGGTTCCTTGAAAAGCGGGTTTTGAATGGGGTCCATGGCGGTCTCAGGGGCTTTGGGTTGTGCTGGGGATGGCGTTTTTCAGCTTGAAGGTGGCCTGGCGCCGGGTTTTGTCCATCACCTGCCCCTTCAGCTGGCCGCATGCGGCGTCGATGTCGTCGCCGCGCGTGCGCCGGACCATGGTTAGGACACCGGCATCGAGCAGAAGTTTCTGGAAGGCGCGGATTTCGGTTTCGCCGCTGCGCTCGAACCGGGTGCCGGGGAACGGATTGAACGGAATCAGGTTGACCTTGGCGGCGTCGGCGTACTGCATGCGGTTGCTGAACTGGCGCATCAGGCGCGCCAGTTCGCGGGCGGTGGCCGGGCTGTCGTTGACGCCCTTCATCAGCGTGTACTCGAAGGTGATCGACTCGCCCTTCTTGCGCTTGCCGAGGTAGCGCACGCAGGCTTCCATCAGCTCGGCGACCGGGTATTTCTTGTTCAACGGCACCAGCTCGGTGCGCAGCTCGTCGTTGGGCGCGTGCAGGGAAACCGCCAGCGAGACGTCGGCCTCGTCGCCCAGGCGATCGATCATCGGCACCAGGCCGGCGGTCGAGAGGGTGACGCGCTTGTTGGCCAGGCCGAAGCCCAGGTCGTCGCGCATCAGGCTCATGGCCCGCACCACGTTGTCGAAATTGAGCAGCGGCTCGCCCATGCCCATCATCACCACGTTGGTCAGCTTGCGCTGCTGGTGGGTCTTGTTGCCCAGGTGCTTGGACGCGATCCAGACCTGGCCGATGATCTCGGCGGTCGACAGGTTGCGGTTGAAGCCCTGGGTCGCGGTCGAGCAGAACTGGCAGTTCAGCCCGCAGCCGACCTGGCTGGACACGCACAGCGTGCCGCGGCCCTTGTCGGGGATGAACACGGTTTCGATGGCGTTGGACTGGTCCATGCCCAGCAGCCATTTATGGGTGCCGTCCGCCGAGGGCTTGTCGAAGTGCACGCTCGGCGGGCGGATTTCGGCGCGCTCTTCCAGCTTGGCGCGCAGCGCCTTGCCGACGTCGGTCATCTGCCCGAAGTCGGTGACGTGCTGATGGTAGATCCACTTCATGATCTGGTGCGCGCGGAAGCGCTTCTCGCCGAGCTCGTCGGCGAAGAAGCGCTCCAGGCCGTCGCGGTCCAGATCGAGCAGATTGGTTTTCGGCACGTCGCTCATGCGCGGATCAGCGGGCGCTGATTTCCGTGGCGGCGAAGAAGTAGGCGGTTTCGATCGCGGCGTTCTCCAGGCTGTCGGAACCGTGCACGGCGTTGGCGTCGATCGATTCGGCGAAATCGGCGCGGATGGTGCCCGGCGCGGCTTCCTTCGGGTTGGTGGCGCCCATCAGTTCGCGGTTCTTCAGCACGGCGTTCTCGCCTTCCAGCACCTGGATCATCACCGGGCCGGAGATCATGAACTCGACCAGGGCGTTGAAGAACGGACGCTCGCGGTGCACGGCATAGAAGCCTTCGGCTTCCTTGCGCGACAGATGCTTCATCTTGGCGGCGACGACCTTCAGGCCGGCGGCTTCGAAACGGGAATAGATCTGGCCGATGACGTTCTTGGCGACGGCGTCGGGCTTGATGATGGAGATGGTGCGTTCGATGGCCATGGGATAACTCCGGACTTTAAGGGTGGTTAAAGCGCCGATTTTAGCATTTTTTGCCCCGCTCCGCCGGTTTCAGGCGGCAAAATGGACGGATTATTTCGATGGAAATTCAACCAGCTACGGCTTGCACTTGACCCATCGGGCGAACAAGCATACGATTGAAACAATCGTTTAATTCCAACGACGGAGCGCCATGACCAACCACTTCAACACCAAAGAGCGCATTCTGCACGCCGCCGAAGACCTGTTCGCGCAGCACGGCTTCGCCGGCACTTCGCTGCGGCAGGTCACTTCCCGCGCCGACGTCAACATCGCGGCGGTCAATTACCACTTCGGATCCAAGGAAAACCTGGTCAATGAGGTCTTCAAGCACCGCATGGACGACATGAGCGAAAAGCGCCTGTCGGCCCTGGCCAAGGCGGTCGAGAAGGACCCGCAGGACCTCGAAGGCATCCTGCTGGCCTTCATCCAGCCGCCGTTGGCGCTGACCCTGGACCGCCACGGCGCGTCCTTCGTGCGCGTGCTGGCCCGCGCCTATGCCGAGAAAAACGACGGCCTGCGCAACTTCCTGTCCGAGAACTACGGCCAGGTCCTGCGCGAATTCGCCAAAGCCATCGCGCATTGCCTGCCGCAACTGAGCAAGGAGGAGCTGTACTGGCGGATGGACTTCACCGCCGGCGCGCTGACCTACGCCATGGCCGATTTCGGCCTGATCAAGCGCCAGGCCGGCGTCAGCGAAAAGACCCATTGCGAGAAGGCCGCGCAGCACCTCATCCGATACGCCAAAGCCGGGCTTCAGGCCTGATCCAGGAGATTTCCATGTCCGTATACCGTTTCAAGAAAGCCGCCGTGCTCGGTGCCGGCGTGATGGGCGCGCAGATCGCCGCCCATCTGGCCAACGCCGGCGTGCCGGTG
>CAZRXZ010000042.1:0-2783 GCA_964604095.1 uncultured Arenimonas sp.
TTGTTCATCGCCAACCCCAGAACAGGAAAATGCTGATGATGTGCGCCAAGGCCAGGAAGCCGAACGCGAACGCGATGGGGAAGTGCACCTTGCGCCATTGCGTCACCGCGTCCACGGTCAGGCTGTCCCAGAAGTGGCCGGAGCCGGGCGCGCCATCGGGGCCGGCCGGGCTGTCGCCGGCTTGGCGCAGGCGTTCGCGCGCGCGTTTGATCAGGAATTTTCCGGTCAGGCCGCTGGCCACGTTGACCAGCATGGCGGCCACCGCCAGCCAACCGAGGATGGCATTGAAGTGCACGCCGGCATGCACCAGCACCATCAGCGAACCGAGCCACGCCAGCACTTCGTGGTAGGACAGCAGACGCGGCAGATTGCGGGTTTTGATCTTCCGGCGCTTGGCCAGCGAGTAGCCGAACGAGCCGATAATCAGCAGGGTTCCGGGAATGCCCAGGTAACGTCCGACCCAGACCAGGTCGAGCTGATGCAGCAACCGATCGGAAAGCAGCGTGGCCAGTGCCAAGCCGATGAACCAGATCAGGAACGGCAGCACCACGGTGCGGATCAGGCGCGCTTGCATGTCAGGCCTCCAGCGCCAGTTCGCCGGCCGGACGGCAGACGCAGGGCAGGCAATGGCCGTCCTGCACCGGGAAATCCGGGGGCTCGGCATAGCTCACTTCGCCGGCGGCGATTCGGGTCTCGCAGGTGCCGCAGTTGCCGGCGCGGCAGGCGTTGGCGATCTCCACGCCCACGCGCTCGGACAGTTCCAGCAGATTGGCGTCGCGGCCGTCCCACACCGCGTGGACGCCGGATCGGGTGAAGGCGACGGTATACGCGGCCGTGGTGTCGATTGCCGCATCGGTCGGCGCGGCGTTGGCCAGCGCCGACGGCCCGAAGGCTTCCAGATGGATGTCCTTCGCCGCTACGCCCCAGGCGCGCAGGCCCTCGGTCATCGCCTGCATCATCGCGTTCGGGCCGCACAGGTAGAACTGCGCCGGGCCGTAGGGCAATTGCCGCCGCAGCAGCTCGACGGTGATGAAACGGCCGTCGCGCACGCCCGGCAGGTCCGAGTCACCGGGCTCCGGGCTGTCGAACAGCAGATGCCGGCTGAATTGCCGATGGCGCGCGGCCCAGTCCTCGATCACGGTGCGGAACGCCATCTCGCGGGCGTTGCGGGCACCGTAGAACAGATGCACCGGCCGCTGCGGCCGGTTCGCCAGCAGCCACTGCAGCATGCATAGCAGCGGCGTGATGCCGATGCCGCCGGCGAGCAGCACCACGGGTTTGTCCGATGCGGTATCCAGCGTGAAGCGGCCCATCGGCGCGCGCGCCAGGATCGAGTCGCCGACCTGCAGCTGTTCATGGAGGTACACCGAAACCGGCATCGGCGCGCCGGATGACGCATCCCACGGCACGCGCTTGACGCTGATGCGGTAACGTCGGCCGTCGCCGGTGTCCGACAGCGAATAGCAGCGGCTGCGCGCTTTGCCGTCCGCCGCAGGCGGCGCCTGGAAGGTCAGGTATTGGCCGGGCAGGAAGGGCGGCAACTCGCCGCCATCAACGGCTTCCAGATGGAACGAGCGGATTGTGCCGGCCGCGTCTTCATATTCGCGCCGGACGACGCGCAGTGCCCGCCAGCCGTCCCAGCCCGCCGGTGTTTTCAGCGGCATGGCGTTGGCGGGCATCGGCTTCGGCGCACGCACACGCCGCCACAGCGTGTGTCCGGCAAGGAGCAGGATCTGTAGCGCCAAGGCGGAAACGATGATCAGCGTGAGTTTCGCGGCGGTCATGCTCCGTCATGCTACGCCGCCATCGCGCGTGTCGCGTTGACTTCAGTCAACGGCAGGGCATGGGTAATGCGAGTGATTCGCACTCGCGCGTTGTCACGCCGCGCGCTTCGGCTTCAGCAACAGCGGCTGCACGAACACCGCCGCCAGCACGATGGCCACGCCCAGATAGAATTGCGGTGTCAGCTCGCGATGCTCCTTCAGCCACAGCGCGGCGATGAGGATGGCGTACACCGGCTCCAGGTTCAGCGCCAGCTGGGTGGAGAACGCGCTGATGTGGCGCAGCGCATGCAGCGAAAGAATGAACGGCAGCAGCGTGCAGGCCAGCGCCAGCACCAGCAGCAGGCCGGCGTCGCGCCAATCCGGCAGGATGAAGGTCTGCTCCAGGCCGAAATAGCCGATGCTGACGATGGCCAGGAACGAAGCGCCGACCAGCATCTCGATGAAGGTCACCGATTCGGGATCGGCATCGTGCACGTAGCGTTTGTTCAGCACCGCGAACAGCGCGGTGAGGAAGGCCGAGACCACGCCGACCACGATGCCGGTGTGCATGTGCAGCGGCACGCCGCCCACCAGCAGCACCACGCCGGGAATCACCATCAGGCCCAGCAGCAGTTCGCTGCGCGCATGCGGTTTGCCGGTCAGCAGCGGTTCCAGCACCGCCGCGAAGATGGAGCCCAGCGCCAGGCAGCTGACCGCCACCGAGGCGTTGGCCAGCTTGATGGCGCCGTAGAAGGTGAGCCAGTGCAGGGCGACCACGGCGCCGATGCCGGCGTAGATGGCGATCAGCCGCGGCGGCAGCGCGCGCACGCCGCGCCAGACGCGCGGCAACACGGCCAGGAACGCGCTCACCAGCAACATGCGCCAGACCACCAGCGCCTGCGCCGGCAGGCTGATCAGTTTGCCGAGGATGGCGGTGAAGCCCCACAACAGCACGCAGAAATGGATTTGCCAGAACGCCTTGCGTTCCGCGTGGGTGTGGGGCATCGGCGCTTACTTCTT
>CAZRXZ010000042.1:2883-4715 GCA_964604095.1 uncultured Arenimonas sp.
GCGCCGCCGTTCACGAACGCCAGCACGTCCTGCGCGTGGGTCTTGGTGTTGGCCTTCTCCCAGACCTGCTCGATCTTGCCGTTGGCGCCGACCAAGAAGCTGCTGCGCGCGATGCCCATGTACTTCCGGCCGTACAGCGATTTCTCGATCCACACGCCGTAAGCCTCGATCAGTTGGCGTTCGGTGTCGGCCAGCAGGCTGAAGCGCAGGCCGTATTTGTCGGCGAACTTCGTGTGGCTGGCGACCGAATCCATGCTCACGCCCAGCACACGGATGCCCAGGTCGTTGAACTGCGCCAGATCGGACTGCAGGCCGCAGGCCTGCATCGTGCACCCCGGGGTCGAGTCCTTCGGGTAGAAATACAGCAGGTAGCGTTGGCCTTTCAGGCTTTTGGAGTCCAGCGCGGCGCCGGTTTGGTCGGGCAGGGTGAAGGCGGGTGCGGTATCGCCGATGGCCAGCATGGTTGATCCTTTGGCAAATGAACGGAAAGTGTAGTCTAGTCAGGCGTTTGCTTGCATTGCGTGAAGCGCGGGTGTTTAATATATTAAACATCTGTTGAGGAAACCGCCATGAGCAAAAACGCCGAATTGCAGCAGCGCCGGGTCGATGCGGTCGCCCGCGGCGTGGGCAACGCCACGCAACTGTTCGCGGTCAAAGCCGAAAACGCCTTGATCTGGGACGCCGACGGCCGCCGCTACATCGATTTCGCCGGCGGCATCGGCGTGATGAACACCGGCCACCGCCACCCGAAGGTGATGGCGCGCATCCAGAAACAGCTGGAGGGCGTGGTGCACAGCTGCTTCCAGGTGATGCCGTACGAGCCCTACATCGAGCTGGCCGAAGAGCTGAACAAGCGCGCCCCGATCGACGGCAAGGCCAAGACCCTGTTCGTCACCACCGGCGCCGAAGCCGTGGAGAACGCGGTCAAGATCGCGCGCGCCTACACCAAGCGCCCGGGCGTGATCGCCTTCGGCGGCGGCTACCACGGCCGCACCCTGCTCACCCTGGGGCTGACCGGCAAGGTCGCGCCGTACAAGATCGGTTTCGGCCCGTTCCCGGCCGACATCTTCCATGCGCGTTTCCCGCACCCGTACCACGGCGTCACCGTCGAGGACACCCTGCAGGACATCGCCAACCTGTTCAAGTACGACATCGAGCCCTCGCGCGTGGCCGCGTTCATCATCGAACCGGTGATCGGCGAGGGCGGCTTCGTGCCGACGCCGCCGGAACTGATGCGCGCCCTGCGCGCGCTGTGCGACGAGCACGGCATCCTGCTGATCGCCGACGAAGTGCAGAGCGGCTTCGCGCGCACCGGCAAGCTGTACGCCATGGAGCACTTCGACGTCAAAGCCGACCTGATCACCACCGCCAAATCGCTGGCCGGCGGCATGCCGCTGTCGGGCGTGATCGGCCGCGCCGAGGTCATCGACGCGCCGGCCGCGGGCGGCCTGGGCGGCACCTACGGCGGTAATCCTGTAGCCTGCGCCGCGGCGCTGGGCGTGCTGGAGGTGATCGATTCCGAGAACATCCTGCCGCGCTCGACCGAACTCGGCGCGCAACTGGCCGCGTTCGTCAACAACCTGGCCAAGGAACCGGCGCTGGGCATCGGCGAAGTGCGCCACCTGGGCGCGATGTTCGCGTTCGAGCTGATTAAGCCCGGCACCGCCAACACGCCGGATGCGGACGCCGCCAAGGCGCTGACCGCCAAGGCCGCCGAACTCGGCCTGATCCTGCTCAGCTGCGGCGTGTACGCCAACAGCATCCGCGTGCTGGTGCCGATCACCATCGAGCCGGACATCCTGCAGGAAGCGCTCGCCATCCTGGAGAAGGCG
>CAZRXZ010000042.1:4815-7662 GCA_964604095.1 uncultured Arenimonas sp.
TCGTCGCTGCGGTTGCGGCGCGCTTCCACCAGCGCGTCGAAGGTGGCGGTGTCGGTGCGCAGCACTTCCAGTTTCGGGCGTTCGGCGTCCGGCAGCGCCGAGGCCAGCGTCAGGCGCAGGATCGGCGTACGCTGTTCGGGCTTTTCATAGAAGCCCAGCGGCCCGGTGCCGCGCGGCAGCACGGAAAGGTGTTCCATGCCCTGCAGCACGCGGCCGACGGTGGTGATGTTCAGGTCCAGCTGGCGCGGCGACTGGCCGGTCACCACATACAGTTCGGTGCCGTTGCTGGAATCCGGTTCGTTGCCGCGGCCGGCGCCGAGCGTGCCGTAGCAATGCGCCAGCCAGGTCCGCTTGCGGTCGGTGGCGGCCGGGAAGCCCTGCACGAAACCGGCGCGTTTGGACCAGCCGTCGCGGTCTTGCACCGGATGGAACGCGGTTTTGTCATAGCCGGCGCGGGCGAATTCGGCCGGCAGCTTGGCCTTGGCCGAGCCCAGCGGTTTGGCTTGGGCCGGATCTTCGGCCGGATCACCCCACTGCACCACGAAGTTGTCCTGCGAGCGGTTGATCGACAGCCCGTTCCAATAGCCTTCGCGCGCCAAGGTGCGGATGTTGGCCACGTGTTCGGGCGCGAAGTACGGCGCCAGTTCGATCACCGCACGGCCGCCGGGCAGGTCCAACACCAGCAGGTTGTCCGGGTCGGGCGTGCGCCAATCGGCGGCGGTGCTGGCTTCGAGGATCTCGGCCATGGTCTTGCCATTGGCGGCGAACGCGCCGAAGGGCAGAGCGGCCAGGGCAAGGGTGAAAGCGGTACGGCGGAGCAGGGTGGGCATGGCGATCCTCACAGGCGTTCAAGGGCGGCGACCGGGCTGTCGCAGGCGGGGCTGAGGTAACAATGGCTGCCCAGCGCGGTGAACCCGGCGTCTTGGAACAGCTTACGGTAGGCGGCGCGCGGGCGGGCGATGAAGCCCTGGAAATCGCCGGTGATGGCGTCCTCGCGGCAGAATACGTCCAGATAGGCCACGCCGGCGCACAGCTCGGCAAAGCCCTGCAGGCCGCGTTTGAGTTCGGCGCCCGGCACGTAATGCATCACGTCGCTGCACACCAGCAGATCGGCCGGCGGCCCCAGGCGCAGCTGCTGCATCTGGCCGAAACCGGCCAAGGCGATGTTGCGCGTGCGGCCGAAGCGGCGCACGGCGTACTCGCTGGCGTCCACGCCTTGGTACTGCAAGCCCGGACGCAGCGCCAACAGCGGTTTACGCCAAGCGGCCTCGCCGCAGCCCACATCCAGCACGTTGCGGATCGGCCGGCCCAGATGCCATTCGGCCACGGCTACGGCGAGCGCCACTTTGCGGGCCAGGGTTTTGGCGTCGGTGGCGTGTTTGCCGCGGTACCAGCGGTCGAAATAGGCTTGGTCGTAGAGTTTCGATTTATGGCGGGACATGCAAAGTTTCCGGTAACTGATTGATCAGCATACGCGATTGCGGTTTTTTCCGCAGGAATGACTTCCGGCACAGGACGTATTGTTTAGTTCGATATAGTATGAACTGCATAACGCATCGGAGGTCGTGATGAGTGAGTTGGAAACCCAAGTCAAGAAGTTCCAGAAAGAGCTCAGTGCCGGCACCGTGGCCCTGATGCTGTTGGCCCAGCTGGCCAAGGCCGAGGCGCCGCTGTACGGCTACCAGATCGCCAAGCAGTTGGAGCAGGCCGGCGACGGCGCATTGGCCGGCAAGCAAAGCGCGCTGTATCCGGTGTTGCGCAACCTCGATGCCGCCGGCTTGCTCAGCAGCGAGGTCGAGCCTTCGGTGGCCGGACCGCCGCGACGCTATTACCGCATCACCGCGTTCGGGCGCGAGGTCCTTTCGGCCTGGCGCGCGAACTGGCAACAGACCCAATCCCTCGTGAA
Organism: uncultured Arenimonas sp.; assembly: GCA_964604095.1. Classification (GTDB taxonomy): domain Bacteria; phylum Pseudomonadota; class Gammaproteobacteria; order Xanthomonadales; family Xanthomonadaceae; genus Arenimonas. Next base: position 6,722 of record CAZRXZ010000042.1, read on the forward strand.
CACCGTGCTGGAAGGAGCACCGCTATGAGCGCCACCACCCCGAACACCATCGTCGAATACCTTGACCAGCTGCGTGCCGCGCTCAAGGGCGCCGACGCCTCGCTGGTGCAGGACGCCCTGTATGACGCCGAGGAGTACCTGCGTGCCGAGCTGGCGGCCAATCCGGGCTTGTCGGAAGCCGAGTTGCTGGCGCAGGTGGCCGGCAGCTACGGCGCGCCCGAGGAAGTGGCCGAGATCTACCGCGACACCGAAGTGACGGTGCAGAAGGCCCTGCATACGCCGGCGCCGCGCATTCCGGCGGCACCGGGCAAGGCGCCGGCCGAGGCCACGCACGCCAAGGGCTTCTTCGCGGTGGCGCTCGATCCGTACACCTACGGCGCACTGTTCTACATGCTGTTGAGCCTGGTCACCGGCGTGTTCTACTTCACCTGGATCAGTACCGGGCTGAGCCTGAGCGTCGGCCTGTCGGTGCTGATCATCGGCATCCCGTTCTTCATCCTGTTCATGGCCTCGGTGTACGCCATCTCGCTGCTGGAAGGGCGCTTGGTGGAGACCCTGCTCGGCGTGCGCATGCCGCGCCGACCGGTATACCGCGCGGTCGAGGCCGGCTGGACGGCGCGCATCAAGGCGCTGCTGACCGACGCCCGCACCTGGCTGAGCCTGCTGTACATGGCGCTGATGCTGCCGCTGGGCATGGTCTATTTCACCCTGACAGTGACCCTGCTGAGCGTATCGCTGAGCTTGATCGCCGCGCCGCTGCTGTGGTGGATGGGGCAGGCCGGCTGGCTGCATTTCAACGTGACCATGGGGGACGTGGACTCCTCGCTGGCATCGCCGGTGCTGTTCATCGCCGGCGTCTTGGGTTTTTTCGCCAGTTTGCACCTGATCCGCCTCATCGGCCGATGGCACGGCCGCTTCGCCAAGCACCTGCTGGTGGAATC
>CAZRXZ010000043.1:0-7630 GCA_964604095.1 uncultured Arenimonas sp.
CATTCCAAGACCGGCGAGATCGACAAGATCGACGGCCCGTATTACCTGTTCACCCTGATCAAGAAGATCCGCCAGACCTTGCCGCAGTGGATGCCCACGCTCGGCATCGAGGGCGGCCGCATCAATGTGGTGCCAGTCGATTTCGTGGCCGACGCCATGGACCACATCGCCCACAAGCGCGGGCTGGACGGCCATTGCTTCCACCTGGTCGATCCCGAGCCGATGCGTTTCGGCGAGCTGATGAACACCTTCGCACGCGCCGCGCACGCCCCGGAAATGACCATGCGCCTGGACGCGCGCATGTTCGCCTTCATCCCGGCGCCGATGCGCATGGCGGTCGGCAGCCTGCCGCCGGTCAAACGCCTGACCAACATGGTGCTGCGCGATCTCAAGATCCCGCAGTCGGTGCTGTCGTTCGTCACCTATCCGACCCGTTTCGACTGCCGCGAGACCGAGCGCGCGCTGAAGGGCAGCAAGATCGCGGTGCCGGCGCTGGACGGTTACGCCTGGCGCCTGTGGGATTACTGGGAGCGCCACCTCGACCCGGACCTGTTCATCGACCGCTCGCTGCGCGGCAAGGTCGAGGGCCGGGTGGTGCTGATCACCGGCGGTTCGTCGGGCATCGGCAAGGCCGCCGCCATCAAGATCGCCGAGGCCGGCGCCAAGGTGGTCATCGCCGCCCGCGGCGAGGAGGAGCTGGAGGCGACCCGCCGCGAAATCACCGAGGCCGGCCATCTGTGCTTCGCCTACCGGTCCGACCTGGCCGATCTGGAGTCCTGCGACCGCCTGATCGCGCAGATCGAAAAGGACCACGGCGCCATCGACATCCTGGTCAACAACGCCGGACGCTCCATCCGCCGCTCGATCGAGCTGAGCTTCGACCGCTTCCACGATTTCGAGCGCACCATGCAGCTGAACTACTTCGGCGCGCTGCGGCTGATCATGCAGGCCTTGCCGGGCATGATCGCCAAGCGCAGCGGCCACATCATCAACATCTCCTCGATCGGCGTGCTGGCCAGCTCGCCGCGGTTCTCGGCCTACGTCGCCTCCAAGTCGGCGCTGGATGCCTTCAGCCACTGCGCGCAGGGCGAGCTGTCGGGCAAGGGCATCAACTTCACCACCATCAACATGCCGTTGGTGAAGACGCCGATGATCGCGCCGACCAAGATGTACGAGTCGGTGCCGACGCTGACGCCGGAGGAGGCCGCCGACCTGATCGTCAAGGCCATCATCGACAAACCGCGCCGCATCGCCACGCGCCTGGGCGTGTTCGCCGGCGTCGCGCACGCGCTGTTCCCGAAGGCCTACGAGGTGGTGGTCAGCACCGCGTTCGAGCTGTTCCCGGATTCGGCCGCGGCCAAGGGCATGGCCGGCCGCAGCGAAGCCGCGCAGCCGACCAACGAGCAGATCGCGTTCGCCTCGCTGATGCGCGGCGTGCATTGGTGAATCCGGTCCGGCGCCGTTGACGAAAAAAGCACCGCGTCGCGGTGCTTTTTCCGTTCCGGGCGGAGCGCTGCGTCAGGCTTTCGGGCTGTGCGGCGCGGCGGCTTTCGGCAGGCTCACCTTGCTGGCCTTCTTGGCGACCTTGGCGCCGGCGCTTTTCGCCGGGGCTTTCTTGGCGCCGGCTTTCTTCGCCGGGGCCGGCTTGCCGTTTTGCTTGCGCAGTTCGGCGGTCAGCGCCTCGACGCGCCGGGTGAGCGCACCGAGGTCTTCGCGGGTCGGCACGCCGAGGCGGGTGAGCGCGCGCTGCACACGGTCTTCGAACACCTTTTCCATGCGGTCCCAGGTGTCGGCGGCTTTGCCGCGCACGTCGCCGACGCGGTCTTCGACCGCCTCGCGCACGCTGTCGACCTTGCCGGTGGCCAGCTTGCGGGTCTGCGTTTCCAGGCTCATGCCTTTCTTGACCAGGGCTTCGAACAGGTCGGTGCCTTCGCCTTGGGCGCGGGCCAATGCGCCGATGCCGGCGGCCCAGACCTGCTGGGCGGTTTCGAGCAGGCCGCGCGATGCGGATTCGGCGCGGGCCGAAGCGGTCTTGGCCGGTTTACGGGCGGCGGTTTTCGTGCGGGCGGTTTTCTTGAGCGTGGCCATGCGTACGTCCTCGTTCGGGTCTGGTGTGGCTGCGGAGGCATCCACGTGCGGCCAGTCTCGGCGTTTTGTCTAGAGCAAACACACCAGAAAAAACGGCGCGCAACCGCGCCGGATCAGGCTTTCCGGCTACGCAGGGCGTGCTCGATGTCGTCCAGGTCGTGCCAGAGCTGGGCGGTGACGGCGGTCCGCCGCGAAATCGGCGCGATGCCGTCCAGCAGGGTGATGCCGGGGTCGTCCAGCACCCCGGCGTTCAGGCGCATGCCGTGCTTGGCCAGCACCGGCGCCAAGGTCTTGGCGTTGCGCTTGAGGTCGCGCAGCGTGCTCTGGAACGCGTGTTCGCACACGCGGTGGCGCGAAGAGTAGCTGAACACGTTGGTGAAGAACATCTCGGCGTCGTCTTCGTTGGGTTCGAGCACCAGCTGGTCGGTTTCCGGATATTGCCGGGCGTACTTCTCCAGCCCGACCTGCATGCGCGACTGCAGCAGGGTGCGGAAGGTCTGCGACAGCACCATCGGCAGGCCGCCGTCGGCCAGTTTGGTCTTCGGCTGCGCGCCGCCGGCGCCGCTCTTGGCGTTGAACGGCACGAAGGGGTTCAGGCCGATCATCAGGTCGATGCCGTGGTCGAGGATGACCGAGGCGTGCATGGTGCGGCGCAGGGCGCCGTCGACGAAATGGTGGCCGTTGATGTCGACCGGCGGATACAGTCCCGGCAAGGCGGAGCTGGCCTGCACCGCCTGCGAAATCGGCACGCCGTCCCAGCCTTCGCTGCCGAAACGCACGGCTTTGCCGGCGTCCAGGTCGACCGCCACCACGTACAGCGGGCGTTCGAGTGTGCGGAAATCGTTGCTGCGGCCGGGGCCGCTGAACACGCCTTTGAGGAAACCCTCGATCGGGGCGTTGTCGAACAGGCCGGTCGGCACCACGCCGGTCAGGCGCGACATCACGTCGTTCATGTGCGCGCCGGCCGGATCGGTGATCAGGCTTTTGCACCAATCGATGGCCAAGCCGGGCAGTGCGGCGGCGCGCTTGCCGTATTCGGCGAACGCCGGTTTGAGGAACATCCGGGGCTTGAAGCGGATTTCCGGGTGGTCGCCGGTGATGAAGATGCGGCACATCTCGGCGGTGCCCAGCCGGTTCACCAGGCCGGCGGCCAGGAACGCGCCGGAACTGACGCCGACGTAGACGTCGAGGCGGGTCAGGTCGAGTCCGTCGACGGCGCGCTCCAGCGCGCGCAAGGCCCCGAGTTCGTACATGCCGCCGATCGGGCCGCCGCCGGCGATGGCCAGGCCGATGCGGCCTTGGTTGCGGGCGGGCTGGGTGGCGCGTTGCAATGAAAGCATGGGAAGGCCATGAAAACCGGTACCGTGGCATTGTACGGCTAAACTAGACGGAGTCCAACGCAACCGGGAATGCCCATGGCGCTCAACGACTTGCAATCCAAGCTGGGCCGCCGATTGCGCTGGCAGCAGGATGCGCATCGCCTGGAACGCGCGGATCCGCGCTTGGCCGGGATGCTGTCGGCCTTGCGCGCCTGGCAGGCCGGGCGCCTGGCGCGCAGCTTCGCGCAGTTCCTGGCCGATCCGGCCACACGGCCGGCCGCCGAGTTCTTCCTGTCCGACCTGTACGGCGACGCCGATTTCCTGCAACGCGACCGCGAGGCCGCGCGCATCCTGCCGAAAATGGCGCGCATCCTGCCGGAAAGCCTGTTGCAGGCGGCGGTCGACGCCATCGAGCTCGCGGTGCTCAGCCACGCCTTGGATCTGCGCATGGCGCGCGCGCTGTTGCGCGCCGGCGTGGCGCCGCGCGCGCTGGACACGGCGCGTTATGCCGAGGCCTACCGGTCGGTCGGCTTGCCGCGCCTGCGCCGCCGGCAGATCGATCTGGTCGGCGAGGTCGGGCAACGCTTGGATGCCGTGGTGCAGCGCCACGGCGTCGGCAAGCTGTTGGCCAGCGCGCGCCTGCCGGCGCGGCTATTGGGCCTGCAGCATCTGCAGGGCTTCCTGGAGCGGGGCTTCGCCGCGTTCAGCCGCTTGGGCGGCGCAGGGGATTTCCTGGCGCGCATCGATCGTCAGGAGCGCTGCATCGCCCGGCGCCTGGCCGTCGGCGCCGAGGAGCCGTTCGCGCCGCCGTTCAGCTGAACTCGTCGTCCAGGTAGCGGGCGATGGCGTCTTCGATCGGTCCCTTCATCATCGACAGCATGAAGCCCAGTTCGGCGAACACGTGCACGGATTCGGCGTCGACCTTGATGTGGCCGTCCACGCCGGAGCGGCTGAAGTTCAGCATGTCGCCGTTCCAGGCGCAATCCACGTCGAACTTGGCGGCGATCTGGTCGGCGACGTGCTGGACCTTGGTCTTGGCGTCGGCCAGCGACAGCGTGTGGGTGCGTTTGAGGTCGATCGCGGACATGGGGCTTCTCGTCGGGGAAACGACAGAAAATACAACGAAACGGCCGCCGTGTCAGGGTGTGTGTGGTAAATTCTGCGAAAAGGTTTCCGCATGCATCCTGTTCTCCACATCGCCGGGCATCCGCCGGCCGCGCTCGACGGCTCGATGCGCATCGGCTCCGATCCCGGCTGTGAAATCCCGCTGGCGCATCCCGGCCTGGCGCCGGTGCACGCCTGGGTGCATGCCGACGCGCACGCGGTGTGGTTGGAGCCGGCCGCCGCCGAAGACGGCCATCCGGTGCACGTCAACGGACGCCGGATCGCGGCCGCGGCCCTGCTGAGCGCCGGCGACGACATCCATCTCGGCGGCTTGGCCTTGCGCGTGCAGGCGCGCGAGCGGCCGGACGGCGCGCGCAACGAAACCGCGCCGCCGCTGAATTTCGCCGGCCGGGTACTGCTACGGGTGCTGTCCGGTACCGAAACCGGCCGCGCCTATCCGTTGGTGAACAGCCTCTGCCTCGGCCGTTCGACCCTGTCCGAGGTCCGCATCGACGATCCGGCACTGGCCGAGCGCCAGCTGCTGCTGCAGCGCCAGGGCAATGCCGTGCTGGTCAAGAACCTCAGTCCGGTACTGGAAATGCGGGTGGACGGCTGGGTCTGTGCCGAGGCGTTGCTCAAACCCGGCGCGCAATTGTGCATCGAACAGCATCGTTTCCGCCTGGAGGCGCCGCAACCGGAGCTGGCGGCGCCGGCCGCCGAACCGCCTGCTACCGCCGAGGCGCCTGCCGAAACCCCATCCCCGGTGCCGACACCGGCACCTCGCCTGTTCACCCGCGCGCAGTGGCTGTTGTTGGCCAGTGCCGTGGCGGTTTCCGGGCTGCTGATCCTGCTATTAACCTATTCGCCGTGAAGTATTAAAAAATATCGCGATTCCGGCTTTCGCGGCGATTGCCGCGCGTGCTAGGCTAGAAAACTCGCCGCCCTAGGAGTTTCCGTATGTCTCGCGCGTTCAATTTCAGTGCCGGTCCGGCCACTTTGCCCGAGCCGGTGCTGCTCCAGGTCCAGCGTGAACTGCTGGAATGGCAGGGCGAGCGGGCATCGGTCATGGAAGTCAGCCACCGCGGCAAGGCCTTCATCGATTGCGCGGCCAAAGCCGAAGCCGACCTGCGCGAGCTGATGGGCGTTCCCGAGGACTACGCGGTGCTGTTCCTGCAGGGCGGCGCCTGCACGGTGTCGGCCCTGCTGGCGATGAACCTGGCGCGCGCCGACCAGGGCGCCGAATACCTGCTGACCGGGCATTGGGGCGAAAAAGCCCTGGAGAACGCCAAGCCCTCGGTACGCACGCACGTGGTCGCCAGCGATGCCGGCAATGCCTACCGCCGCATTCCCGACCCCGCGTCCTGGACGCGTACGGCCGATTCGGCGTACTTCCATTACACCTCCAACGAAACCATCCACGGCGTCGAGTTCGACCACATCCCGGACGTGGGCGATGTGCCGCTGGTCGCCGATTTCTCCTCGAACTTCCTGGCCCGTCCGGTCGACGTGCGCCGCTTCGGCATGATCTACGCCGGCGCGCAGAAGAACCTCGGCCCCTCCGGCATCACCCTGGCGGTGATCCGCAAGGACCTGCTCGGCCGCCATGGCCGCGCCTTGCCGCCGATCTTCGAGTGGCAGAACCAGGTCAAGAACGATTCCATGTTCAACACCCCGCCGACCTTCCCCTGGTACGTGACCGGTCTGGTCCTGCAGTGGATGAAGGACGAAGGCGGCGTCGAAGTCTTCGCCCGCCGCAACGCCGAGAAGGCGGCCCTGCTGTATTCGACCATCGACGGCTCCGGCGGCTTCTACCGCAATCCGGTCGACCCGGCCGCGCGTTCCACCATGAACGTGCCGTTCACCCTGCACGACGAGGCGCTCGATAAAGCGTTCCTGGCCGAAACCGAAGCCGCCGGCCTGATGGGCCTGAAAGGCCACCGCGCCTTGGGCGGCATGCGCGCCTCGATCTACAACGCCATGCCGCTGGCCGGCGTGCAGGCATTGGCCGGTTTCATGCGCGATTTCGCGGTGCGGCATGGTTGATAAGCGCAAGCGCCCGGCCGGGAAAACCGCCGGCAAGGCCGCGCCCAAAGCCGCCAAGCGCGCGCCGAAAGGGGCTGCAAGCGATACCGGCCGCCTGCAGGAAGTGCGGGCCGAGATCGACGGCATCGACCGACAGATCCAGGAGCTGATCACCCAGCGCGCGCATTGGGCCGCGAAAGTGCGCAAGGCCAAGGGCGAGCTCAAGGCCGCGGTCGAATACTACCGCCCCGAACGCGAGTCGCAGATCCTGCGCCGTGTGCTCGACCGCAACCAAGGCCCGCTCAGCGACGAGGTGCTGCTACGCCTGTTCCGCGAAATCATGTCGGCCTGCCTGGCCCAACAGGAGCCGCTGAAGGTCGGCTTCCTCGGCCCGGAAGGGACGTTCTCGCAGCAGGCGCTGCACAAGCATTTCGGACACTCGGCGCAGGCCCTGCCGCTGGCCAGCATCGAGGAAGTGTTCCAGGAGATCGAAAGCGGCAACGCCGATTTCGGCGTGGTGCCGGTCGAGAATTCGGGGCAGGGCACCATCCAGTCCACGCTCGACATGTTCCTGACCTCCAAGCTCAAGATCTGCGGCGAAGTCGAGTTGCGCGTGCACCAGCATCTGCTGTCGCGCACCGGCCGGCTGGAGGACATCGAGCGCGTGTATTCGCACCCGCAGTCGCTGGCGCAATGCAAGGCCTGGCTGCGCGCCAACCTGCCGCATGCCGAGAAGGTGGCGGTATCCAGCAACGCCGAAGCCGCGCGCCGCGCGCGCGTGGCCGACGACTGCGCCGCCATCGCCGGCGAGACCGCCGGCCAGGTGTACGGCCTGAAGGTGGTCGCCGGCCCGATCGAGGACCGCCAGGACAACACCACGCGCTTTTTGGTCATCGGCCGCGAGTTCTTCACCCCGTCCGGGCACGACCGAACCTCGCTGCTGGTGTTCGTGCGCGACCAGCCCGGCGCGCTGTACAGCGTGCTCAGCCCGTTCGCCCGCCATGGCGTGAGCATGAACCGCATCGAATCGCGCCCGGCGCACAGCGGCCGCTGGCAGTACGTGTTCTTCATCGACGTCAGCGGCCATGTCGAGGACG
>CAZRXZ010000044.1:0-7625 GCA_964604095.1 uncultured Arenimonas sp.
TCGTCGCAGCGCAGCACCATCGAGGCCACCAGGCCGAGCAGCTCCTTGGTCTTCAGGCTCAGCGCGCCGTCCTTGTAGGTCTGGGTGTCGAGCGCGAAGAAGCGGCGCACCACCTGGTTGTCCTCGGACAGGATGCGCTCGTTCATGCGCTGGCGGAATTCGGTGAAGGCTTTGACGCGGTCGGACTCGCTCACGGGTTCTGCTCCAGAAGGGGAAGGAAACGGCCGGCGCGGTCGAGCGCCACCAGGTCGTCGAAACCGCCGACATGGGTGCCGTTGACGAAGATCTGCGGCACCGAGGTGCGCTGGGCCTTGGCCAGCATCTCGGCACGCGCGGCCGGGTCGAGGTCGATGCGGACCTCGCGCCAGTCCAGGCCCTTGGCCTTGAGGAAGTTCTTGGCCGCGACGCAGTACGGGCAGATCGCGGTGCTGTAGATCAGGATGTCGGCCATGGCGGATTCAGGGGATTGACGGGAACTCTGCGGTACACTCAGGGTCCTAGTGTACGTGAACCCCGGTGCAGAACGCATGAACGCCAGCTATCCCCGCACCACCCTGCTCGGCCTGGCGGTCGCCGCCGGGCTGGCCCTGGCCGCCGCGCCGGCCGCGGCGCAGGAAACCGCCCTGCCCGAACTCGGCTCCTCGGCCGGCGAACTCATCACCCCGCAGCAGGAGGCGCAGTACGGCGCCTACACCCTGTACCAGCTCCGGCAGATGAACCTGGTGCTGGACGACCCGCTGATCGACGCCTGGCTGCAGACCATGGGCCACCGCCTGGGCGCGTCCTCCGACAACCCGAAACAGCCTTACGCCTTCTTCATGCTGCGCGAACGCCAGATCAACGCCTTCGCCACCCTGGGCGGCTACATCGGCATGAACGCCGGCCTGGTGCTGACCGCCCGCAGCGAGGACGAGGTGGCCGGCGTGCTCGGCCACGAGATCTCGCACGTGACCCAACGCCACGTGGTGCGCTCGGTCGAACGCGCGCAGAAGGAACGGATTCCGATCATGCTGGCCGCGCTCGGCATGGTCATCGCCGCGCAATCCGCCGGCGGCGACGGCGACTCCGCCGACAACGCCACCATGGCGGCGGTGGTCGGCTCGCAGGCGCTGATGATGCAGCGCCAGATCGACTACACCCGCGCCAACGAATCCGAAGCCGACCGCATCGGCATCCAGACATTGAACCGGGCCGGCTACGACGTCGATGCCTTGGGCGATTTCTTCGCCCGCATGGAAAGCGCCGGCCGTGCCAATTCCGGCGGTTACACCGCGCCGGATTACCTGCGCACGCACCCGGTCACCGCCACCCGCATCAGCGAAGCGCGCGACCGCGCGCAGAAGATCAAGCAGGATGCGGCCCTGCTCAGGCCGAGCATGCCGGCCGGCAACAACCCCTTGCTGCCCGAGTTCGCCCAGCCCGGCGATGCCCGCCGCAACGACGCCCTCGGCCGCGATTTCCCCTGGATCAAGGAGCGCCTGCGCGTGCTGTCGGCGGCCAGCCCGGGCGCCGCGATCACCGAATACCGGCGCGGCGTGGACGGCTTCGAAGCCAAACCGACCGACGCGCAGAAATACGGGCTGGCGCTGGCCTACATCGGCCACCGACAGGGCGCCGACGCCGACGCCCTGCTCGCCGAACTGGGCAAAGCCCACCCGGACAGCCTGTATGTGGCCTTGGCGCGCGCCGAGGCGGCCCAGGTGTCGGCCAAACCGGCCTTGGCCCAGACCCGCTACGAGCAGCTGATGCGGCAATACCCCGGCAACCGCGCGGTGATCCTGTCCTACGCCGGCTTCCTGCTGGAACAAGGCGATGCGGCGCAGGCGCGGCGCGCGCAGGACATCCTGCGCCGCCTGGCGTCCGGTACCGGGCAGGACGTGGTGTTCCAACGCACCTTGGCGCGCGCTTACGAGCTCTCCGGCAACGCCCTGCGCGCGGCCGAAGCCTATGCCGAAGTCTCGTTCCTGAACGGGCGCGTCGACGACGCCATCAGCCAGCTCACCGCCCTGCTGAAGAACGACGACCTCGACTACTACCAGCGGGCGCGGGTCGAAGCGCGCATCACCGAGTTCACCCCGATTTCGCTGGAACTGAAACGGCAGGGCATCAAACCGGAACAGCAGGGCAGCTGACACAGTCCGATGACGGCCGGATGACAGGCCGTCATATTACAGTCATAATCATCCGATTAAATACCTTATCTTCCTGGACTAAGGTTTTGATGTGCAAGCCCATATCCTGATCGTCGAAGACGAGCCGGCCATCCGCGACATGATCGCCTACGCCCTGCGCACGCAGTCCTACCAGCCGATCTGCGCGCAGGACGGCAAAGAGGCCCTGCAGGCCGTGGCCGAGCGCATCCCCGACCTGATCCTGCTCGACTGGATGCTGCCGGGCACCACCGGCATCGAACTGGTCCGGCGCTTCCGCAAGGAAGCCAACACCCGCGACGTGCCGATCATCATGCTGACCGCCAAAGGCGAGGAAAGCGACCGCATCACCGGCTTCGACAGCGGCGCCGACGACTACGTGGTCAAGCCGTTCTCGGCCCGCGAGCTGCTGGCCCGCATCAAGGCCGTGCTGCGCCGCAGCCGCGAGACCGAGGACGACGGTTCGATCCAGGCCGGACCGCTGCGCCTGGACGGCCGGCAGCAGAAACTGCTGGTGCACGGCCAGGGCGTGCATGTGGGCCCGACCGAATACCGCCTGCTGCACTTCTTCATGAGTCACGCCGGCCGCGTGTACACCCGCAACCAGCTGCTGGATTTCGTCTGGGGCGGCGGCAGCGACATAGAAGACCGTACCGTGGACGTGCACGTGCGCCGCCTGCGCAAGGTGCTCGAACCCTTCCGCCTGGAATCGATGATCGAAACCGTGCGCGGCTCCGGCTACCGCTTCACCGACACGGCACCGAAAGCCTGAGCATGCCGAAAGCGACCCTGACCGCATTGGCCTGGCGGCAGAGCTGGATACTCTGGGCGTTCGTGTACGCCTTCGGCCTGGCCGGCGGCTATTGGCTGGGCGCCGGCACCGGGCTGTGGGCCGCGTTCACCGCCATCACCGTGCTGCAGATCGTGCGCGCCTACCTCAAGCTCGGGCGGGTGCTGAACCAGCTGGAGTCGCGCGCCATCAACCCGCGACCGGAGGGCCTGGGCGTCTGGGGCGCGCTGGAAATCCTGATCTTCAAGAAGAACCAGGAATACCGGCACCGCATCGCGCGGCTGGTGCAGATGCTGCGCGGTTATCGTCTGGCGGCCGGCGCGATGCCGGAAGGCGCCTTGGTGGTCAGCCGCGAAACCGGCTATCTGGTGTGGTCGAACAAGACCGCCAAGCGCATGCTCGGGCTGGCGCCCGGCGACGAGGACAGCAACCTGTTCCGCCTGTTCGGCGCCGCGGTGAAGGACTGGTTCCAGGCCGGCGACGCCGACAAGCCGCTGCTGAACGTGTCCGCGCCCGGCGACACCGGCGCCTACCTGGACCTGTTCCTGCTGCCCTACACGCCGCAGCACAGCCTGCTGGTGCTGCGCGACTCGACCAAGATGCGCCGGCTGGAGCAGATGCGCAGCGATTTCGTCGCCAACGTCTCGCATGAGCTGCGCACGCCGCTGACCGTGATCCACGGCTACCTGGAGCTGATCGAGCAGCAGGAGAACCCGGAGCTGCGCACCATCATCCTGGAGATGCAGAAACAGTCGAGCCGGATGAACCATCTGGTCGAAGACCTGCTCAACCTGTCGCGGCTGGAATCGGAAAGCTCGTTGCCGGAAGAGCCGATCAGCACCGACTCGCTGATGAAGACCCTGCTGCAGGAGGCCGCGGCGCTCAGCCAGGGCCGGCATACGGTGCAGGCCGACGGCAGCTTCCACGGCCGCCTGCTGGGCGCCCCGAAGGACATCCACAGCGCCTTCTCCAATCTGGTCTCGAACGCGGTGCGCTACACGCCGGCCGGCGGCAGCATCCGGCTCGGCTTCGAGCGCAACGCCGGCGGCGGGCTGGACTTCTACGTCAGCGACACCGGCTTCGGCATCCCGGCCGACCAGATCGGCCGGCTCACCGAGCGCTTCTACCGCGTCTCCGCCAGCCGTTCGCGCGAGCTCGGCGGCACCGGTCTCGGGCTGTCGATCTGCAAGCATGTGCTGAACCTGCATCAGGCCGAACTGCGCATCGAAAGCACGCCCGGCAAAGGCAGCACCTTCCGCTGCCGCTTCCCGGAAGCGCGCCTGGCTTAACCGCGCATTCGGCATCTGCTATCCTTGTCGAAAAGGCTCCGTTCATGACCGACACCACGCCCCTGCCCGCTCCGGAGCTGTTCCTGAACCGGGAGCTGTCGCAGCTCGAGTTCAATTTCCGGGTGCTGGCGCAGGCCCGCGACGAGGGCATCCCGCTGCTGGAGCGCCTGAAATACCTGTGCATCTCCTGCACCAACCTCGACGAGTTCTTCGAGATCCGCGCCGCCACGGTGAAGACCGCGATGCAGTACAAGGCGCCGCTGCTGCCGGACAACATGGACCCGCAACTGGCGTTGGAGAAGATCTACACGCTGTCCAACAAACTGGTGCAGGAGCAGTACGCGCTGTGGAACGACGTGCTGCGCCCGGAGCTGTCGCAGTCCGGCGTGCGCATCTCCAAGCAGGACACCTGGAGCGCGGCGCAGAAGCGCTGGCTGCACAACTACTTCCGCGACGAGATCCTGCCGGTGCTGTCGCCGCTGGCGCTGGACCCGGCGCATCCGTTCCCGCAGATCCTGAACAAGAGCCTGAACGTCGCCGTCATCCTGCAGGGCAAGGACGCGTTCGGCCGGCACGGCGGCATCGCCATCGTGCGCGCGCCGCGTTCGCTGCCGCGCATCATCCAGATCCCGGAAAGCGTGTCCGGCGGCAAGGACGACTACGTGTTCCTGTCGGCGATCCTGACCGAATTCGTCGGCGACCTGTTCCCCGGCATGAAGGTCAAGGGCGCCTGGCAGTTCCGCGTCACCCGCAACTCCGAACTGTTCGTGGACGAGGAAGAGGTGGAGAACCTGGCCAGCGCGCTGAAGGACGAACTGCACTCGCGCGGCTACAACCCGGCCGTGCGCCTGGAGATCGCCAAGGACTGCCCCGACCGCATCGTCGAGATCCTGCTGGAGAACTTCAACCTGTCCGAGAAGGCGCTGTTCCGCATCAACGGCCCGGTGAACCTCAACCGCGTGGCGCAGGTGTACGACATGGCCAAGCGCCCGGACCTGAAGTTCCCGAACTTCAAGCAGGGCAAGGCCGAAATGGACGAGGAAGACCCGTTCGGCAGCATCCGCGAAGGCGACATCCTGGTGCACCACCCCTACCAGAGCTTCAACGCGGTGCTCGACGTGCTGCAGCACGCCGCCAACGACCCGCACGTGCTGGCCATCAAGCAGACCCTGTACCGCACCGGCCGCGACTCCAAGATCATCGAGCACCTGATCACCGCCGCGCATAACGGCAAGGACGTCTCGGTGGTGGTCGAGTTGCGCGCCCGCTTCGACGAAGAGGCCAACCTCAGCCTGGCCAACCGGCTGCAGGAGGCCGGCGTGCAGGTCATCTACGGCGTGGTCGGCTTCAAGACCCACGCCAAGATGATGCTGATCGTGCGGCGCGAGGGCAAGGTGCTGCGCCGCTACGCGCATCTGGGCACCGGCAACTACCACGCCGGCACGGCCAAGGTGTACACCGACATCGGCCTGCTGACCTGCCATCCGGGCATCACCCAGGACGTGCACTCGATCTTCCAGCAGCTGTCCGGCCTGGGCAAGACCATCAAGCTCAAGCATCTGCTGACCTCGCCGTTCACCCTGCACGCCGGCCTGCTCAAGAAGATCCAGCGCGAAGCCAAGCTGGCGCGCGACGGCAAGAAGGCGCACATCATCGCCAAGATGAACGCGATCAACGAACCGGACGTGATCAAGGCGCTGTACGCCGCCTCGCAGGACGGCGTCAAGATCGAACTGATCGTGCGCGGCGCCTGCTGCCTGCGTCCGGGCGTTCCGGGCCTGTCCGACAACATCACGGTGCGCGCCCTGGTCGGCCGCTTCCTGGAACACAGCCGGGTGTACTGGTTCGGCAACAACGGCAAACCCGAGATCTACTGTTCCAGCGCCGACTGGCTGGAACGCAACCTGCTACGCCGGGTGGAGACCTGCTTCCCGGTGCTGGACCCGGAGCTGGCCGCGCGGGTGTTCAAGGAAGAGCTGGAATACTACCTGCGCGACAACACCCAGGCCTGGCGCCTGCAGCCCGACGGCAGTTACGTCAAGATCGCGCCGGCCGACGGCGAGGCGCCGTTCTGCGCGCAGGCCCATCTGCTGGCCAAGCTATGCCGAAAACGCTGACCGCCGCGACCCCGCTGCAGCTCACCGACGGCGACCTGCTGGCCGCCGTCGACCTGGGCTCGAACAGCTTCCACATGGTGGTGGCCCGCTATGTGCTGGGCCAGCTGCGCATCATCGACCGGATCAAGGAACACGTGCAGCTGGCCGACGGCCTGGATGCCGACAGGCACCTCAGCGAAGCCGCGGCCGAACGCGCGCTGGCCTGCCTGGCCCTGTTCGGACAGCGCCTGGCCTACGTGCGCCCCGACAACGTGCGCGCGGTCGCCACCAACACCATCCGCACCATGGTCGATCCGGCCGCCTTCCTGGAGCGCGCCGAAGCCGCGCTCGGACACCGCATCGACGTCATCGCCGGCCGCGAGGAGGCGCGCCTGATCTATCTGGGCGTGGCGCACGACAAGCCGCCGCGCAAGGGCCGCCGCCTGGTCATCGACATCGGCGGCGGCTCGACCGAGTTCGTCATCGGCAAGGGCTTCGCGGTGCTCGAGCGGGAAAGCCTGCAGATCGGCTGCATCGCCAACATCAAGCGCTTCTTCCCGGACGGCAAGCTGACGGCCAAGCAGTGGCAGAAGGCCAAGACCCAGATCGGCGTCGACATGCAGCCGTTCCTGGAAAGCTACCGCACGCACGGCTGGAAGGAAGTGTACGGCGCGTCCGGCACCATCAAGGCGCTGTCGGACATGGCCAAGGTGCGCGGCCTGTCGGACGGCACGCTGAACCTGAAGATCCTGCAGCTGCTGCGCCAGGAGCTGATCGGCTTCGGCCGCATCGACGCCATCCGCTGGCCGCAGATCTCGGTCTCGCGCCGCAAGTCCATCGCCGGCGGCCTGCTGACCCTGGAAGCGGCCGTCGAGGCGCTGGCCATCGACAGCCTGCAGACCAGCGACTACGCCCTGCGCGAGGGCGTGCTGTTCGACATCCTCGGCCGCAACCGCGAGCACGACCCGCGCCTGGACTCGGTCAAGGCGCTGCAGGAGCGCTATTCGATCGACGTGCGCCAGGCCGAACGGGTCGAGGCCTACGCACTCGCCCTGTTCGACCAGGTCCGCAAATACTGGGGCCTGTCGGCCGCCGACCGCGAGGCCCTGGCCTGGGCCTGCCGCCTGCACGAAATCGGCCTGACCGTGGCGCACAGCCAGCACCACCACCACGGCGCCTACCTGGTGGCGAACTCCGACATCTCCGGCTTCTCGCGCACCGAACAGCACCTGATCTCGGTGCTGATCCGCAACCAGCGCCGCGGCATCCACTTCAAGAGCCTGATGACGCTGAGCGAAGC
>CAZRXZ010000045.1:0-7575 GCA_964604095.1 uncultured Arenimonas sp.
TGTCCAAGGCCGAGGGCGCCAAGGTGCTGCTGATCGGCATCCGCATGCCGCCGAACTACGGCCCGGCCTATACCGAGGGTTTCGCCGCCATCTACACCGACCTGGCCAAACAGGAAAAGACCGCGCTGCTGCCGTTCCTGCTGGAACCGATCGCGCTCGACCGCGGCTACTTCCTGCCCGACCAGCTGCACCCGAACGCCAAGGGCCAGCTGAAACTGCGCGACCACGTCTGGAAGGCGCTCAAGCCCTTGCTGTGATCAGCCGCTCCGGCTTTTATGCGCCAAGCTATGCGCATGGGCTTCCCAGTTCCGGCCGTCGAACGGCACGATGCGCAGTCCGTCCGGTAACGCGTCCAGGCAGCGCACGTTGACGTCGATGCCGTCGGGGTTCGAGCGTGGGGTGTAAAACGGCTTGATGCCGCAGATGCGGCAGAACGTGTGCTTGGCCACGCCGGTGTTGAAGGTGTAGGTGGTCAGTGCGTCCTCGCCGCGCAGCAGCGTGAACGCCGCCTTCGGCACGATCAGGTGCAGGAAGCCGCTCATCCGGCAGATCGAGCAGTTGCAGTCCTCGACTTCCGGCGCCGCCGGCACCTCGACCGAAAAGCGCACCGCGCCGCAATGGCAGCCGCCTTGGTGGGTCACGGTCATTGCCCGAAATACGCCCGCAGCAGCAGCGCGCGCAGTTCCGGCGGCTGTTCGGCCAGCACCTCGAACAGCTCGTGCAGGCCGAGGCAGCGCGCCCGCGGCGCGCCGTTGCCGTCCTGCAGGCGTTCGTAGCGCGCCAGGCCGTCGGCGCCGAAGCGGCCGGCCACCTGCCCGGCCGTGCGTTGCATGAACCAGCGCGTCTGCTCCGGCGGCAGCTGCCGGAGCTGCTCGCCCTGGCCGTCGAGCACCAGCGCCGATACCGCCGCCAGCAGATCGGGCTGCCAGTCGCGCCAGGGCTTCTCCAACAGCCAGGGCATGGCGCCGGCGCGGTCTTCGCGCGCCGATGGCGTATTCAGCAGGATGGCGCACAGCGCGTCATCGTCCTTGGCCGCCGCCATCAGGCGCCGCTGTTGCACGAACAGGCCTTCCACCGCCGGGTCGCCGGCGCGCAGCAGGTAGCCGGTGCTGGCGTTCAGCGCCAGGCCGGTGGCGATGGCCTCGCTGGCCGCGCGCGCCTCGCGCGCGGGCGCCACGATCAGGCGTTGCCGCAGCTGTTCGCGCCAGGTTTCCTCGAAGCCCGGCTGTTGCCGCGCCAGCAGATCCAGCGCCGGGTGGCGCGCCCGGGTTTCGGCGATGCGCGCCTGTGCCGCATGCAGGCTGTCTTCCGGCGCAGGCGGTGCGGCGGCCAGCGCCGAGGCGCACAGTAGCAACAGCGCGGCCACGGCCCGGCGCATCAGCGCACCCGCCGGGTGATGCGATCGGGCGCGATGCGCGCCACGATGCCGTCTTCGCGCGGCGGCGGATCGTGCTCGGGGCGGAAGGCCATGGCCGCGATCACCTCCCAGCTGCTGACCGCGCGGCCGTCGCGGCGCGGATAGGCCGCGTCCAGCGCCCGCCAGCGCGCCTTGCCCATCAGGCCGCGCGCGCGCGCCGCGCGCGCGTCGGTGGCGCCGATGGCCTGCAGTTCGCGCATCAGGGCCTGCAGATCGGGATAGTCCAGGGTGTAGGTTTCGCGGTCCAGCACGTTGCGCGCGAAGCCCGCGCCCTGCAAGGCGTCGCCGACCTGCTGGATGGCCGCGAACGGCGATACCGCCGGTTCCAGTCCGCAGGCCAGGTAGGTTTCGCGCAGTTCCATCAGGGTGTCCGGGCCGAAGGTGCTGAACACCAGCATACCGCCGGGCTTCAGCACACGCCGGATTTCGCGCAGGGCCTGCGGCAGGGGGTGCACCCACTGCAGGCACAGGCTGGAGAACACCAGGTCGAAGCAGCGGTCCGGGAACGGCAGTTGCATGGCGTCGGCGCAGACCCGCTTCACCGGGCGCCAGAAGCGCGTCTGTTTCGACACCTGGCGCAACATCGGCAGCGACAGGTCCATGGCCACCACCTCGGCTTTCGGCCAGCGCCGCTTCAGGATGCCGGACGCGCGGCCCGGCCCGGCGCCCAGATCGAGCACGCGCTGCGGCGGAATTTCCAGGTATTCGGATTGCTCCAGCAAGCGCGCCTCCACTTCCTTCTGCAGCGCGGCGGCTTCCAGGTAGGTGGCCGCGGCACGGCTGAAGTGGCGGCGCACCGCCTGGCGTTGGAACGGGGTGTCGTCCTGGTTCATAGGTCTTCGGCGAATCCGGTGACGGCGGCGGCGACCGCCGCGGGATGGGTGAGGAAGGGCGCGTGCCCGCCGTGTTCGTCGCAGACGAAGACGCCGCCGGCGCTTTCGCAGGCCGCCTGCATCGCCGCGGCGTTGACCAGCCGGTCGCGCCGGCCGGCCAGCCACAGGCTGGGCATGGCCAGCGCCGGCAGGCGTGCGCGCAGATCGACGGTTTCCAGCAGGTGCAGGCCTTCGGTCAGCACGCGCGCATCCGGCTCGCCGAATTCGAACGCGGTGCGCTGCAGCAGGCGCAGGTCATCGCGCAGATGTTCGGAGCCCTGGGCCTCCAGCATGAAGAAACGGTGCAGGGTCTGCGCGTAATCGCGCTGCAATTCGGCGGCGAATTGGCGGAACACCTGCGCCGGCATGCCCTGCGGCCAATCCGGCCGATGCACGAAGCAGGGGCTGGCGTTCTGCAGGATCAGGCCGCGGCACGCCGCCGGATGGGCCAGCGCGCCATGCAGCGCGAACAGGCCGCCGAGCGACCAGCCCATCACCAGCGCCGGTTGCGGCAGGCGCGCGCGCAGTTCGTCCCAGACCGCGTCGAACGCCAGCGGCAGGCCGCAGTCGCGGCTGCGGCCGTGGCCGGGCAGGTCGACCGCATGTACGGTGAAGCGCGTCTGCAGCCGGGGCAACAGCGGCGCGAACACGCCGCCGTGCATGGCCCAGCCGTGCAGCAGGATCAGGTCCGGCCCGTGGCCGGCGGAATCAATGTGCAGGGCCATCGTCGTCCTCGACCAATCCATGCACTGTTTCGACCAGCGCCTCGAGCTGCGCCGGCGTGTGCAGGGCGGTGAGCGTGATGCGCAGGCGCGCGGCGCCTCGCGGAACGGTGGGCGGCCGGATGGCGCCGATCCAGAAGCCGCGGGCATGCAGCGCTTCGCTCCAGCGCAGGGCGCGTTCGTTGCCGCCGGCCAACAGCGGTTGGATGGCGGTATTCGACGGCAACAGCGGCAGCCCGGCCTGCGCCGCCAGCGCGGTGAAATGCCGGATGTTGGCCTGCAGCGTGGCGTGGTGCGCCGGTTCGGCTTCCAACAGCCGCAACGATTGCGACAGCGCCGCCGCCATCGCCGGCGCCGGTGCGGTGCTGAACAGATACGGGCGCGCGGTATCCACCAGATGCGCGATCACGTCGCGGTTCGAAAGGATCAACGCGCCCTGCCCGCCCAGCGCCTTGCCGGCCGGAAGCACCAGGATCGGTACGTCCTCGGCGTTCAGGCCGGCGGCCTGCAGGCTGCCCAGGCCGGTCGCGCCGAGCACGCCCACACCGTGCGCGTCGTCGAGCAGCAGCGTGGCGCCGTGGCGCGCGGCGATGCGCGCCAAACCCGCCGCATCGGCCACATCGCCGTCCATGCTGAACACGCCGTCGCTGACCAGCAGGCGGACATCCTGCGGCGCGCCGGCCAAGGCGGCTTCGGCGGCGGCCAGATCGGCATGCGGATAGCGCTTCAGCGCGGCGCCGGAGAAGCGCGCGCCGTCTATCAGGCAGGCGTGGTTGCGTTTGTCCTGTACGCACAGCGCGCGTGCGTCGAGCAGGGCGGTGAGCGTGCCCAGATTGGCCAGATAGCCGCTGCCGGCATACAGCGCGGCCTCATAGCCGAACAGCGCGTCGGCCTGTTCTTCCAGCGCGCGGTGCGCGGAAAAATGGCCGCTGACCAAGGCCGAGCCGGCGCTGCCGACGCCGTATTCGGCCGCCGCCGCGCGGAATGCCGCGACCACCGCCGGATGCTGGGCGAAGCCCAGATAGTCGTTGCTGCAGAAGTTGGCCAGCGTTACCCCGTCGCAAACGGCGCTCGCGCCGTGGCGTGAATCCTGCACGCGCCGCACGCGGCACAGGCCGGCGGCATGCCGTTGCCGGGCCTCGGCACGCAGGCGTTCACGCAGGTCCATGCGTCAGGCGGCGCAGCTGCTGCCCTCGCACAGCACGTCGGCGTGTACGGTGGTGCTTTGTTCGGTCACCGGCATGCCGGTGATGCCGAGCTTGGCGAACAGGGCCTGGTCGGCTTCCACGTCCGGGTTGCCGGTGGTCAGCAGCTTCTCGCCGTAGAAGATCGAGTTGGCGCCGGCCAGGAAGCACATCGCCTGCAGCTCTTCGCTCATTTCGGCGCGGCCGGCCGAGAGGCGAACCACCGAGGCCGGCATCAGGATGCGCGCCACGGCGACGGTGCGCACGAATTCGAAGCCGTCCAGCAGGGCGGTGCCGTGCAGGGGCGTGCCGGCCACCTGCACCAGGCGGTTGATCGGCACCGAGCCCGGGTGCTCGGGCAGGTTGGCCAAGGTCTGCAGCAGCGCGGCGCGCTGTTCGCGCGATTCGCCCATGCCCACGATGCCGCCGCAGCAGGTCTTCAGGCCGGCTTCGCGCACATGCTCCAGGGTGTCCAGGCGGTCTTGGTATTCGCGGCTCTTGATGATGTCGGCGTATTCGTCCGGACCGGTGTCCAGATTGTGGTTGTAGTAATCCAGGCCGGCTTCCTTCAGGCGCTTGGCCTGGTCGGCGTTGAGCATGCCGAGCGTGGCGCAGGCTTCCATGCCCATCGCGCGTACGCCCTGCACCATGGCCGCCACTTTTTCCAGGTCGCGGTCTTTCGGGCTGCGCCAGGCGGCGCCCATGCAGAAACGGGTGGCGCCGGCGGCCTTGGCTTGGGCGGCCTTGGCCAGCACGTCATCCACGTCCATCAGCTTCTGCGCCTTCAGGCCGGTGTCGTAGCGCGCGGCCTGCGGGCAATAGGCGCAATCCTCCGGGCAACCGCCGGTCTTGATCGACAGCAGGGTCGAGACCTGCACCTGGTTCGGGTCGAAGTTGGCGCGGTGCACCTCGCCGGCGCGGTGCATCAGGTCGGCGAAGGGCAGGTTCAGCAGCGCCAGCACTTCGGCGCGGCTGTAGTCATGGCGGATGACGGCGGTCATGGGCGTTTTCCGATGGTGGAGGGAATGGCCTTGCGGCAACCTGCGTAGGATACCCCAGTCCGTCAACCGGCCGCCAATGAAATTCGTTGACCGAATCCACAAGGCATTGAATATCCAATGGTTCCCGAGCCCCTGCCGCGTGTGCGGGGAAGAGGCCGGTGCCGACGCGGCGTTCTGCGCCGCGTGCCGTAGCGGCTTCCCTGACACGCCACCGGTGCTGGCACTGGCCCACGGCACGGTGCATGCCGGCTTCATATATGGAACGCCGGTCGATGGCCTGATCCAGGACTTCAAATTCCACGACGACCTCGCAGCCGGCCGCCATCTGGCGCGCCTGGCATTGCCGGCGCTGACCGACGGCAGGCCGCAGGCCCTGCTGCCGATTCCCCTGCACCGCAGCCGCTTGCGCCAACGCGGCTTCAACCAGAGTCTGGAGTTGGCGAGATACTGGGGCGGGCAGACCGGTATTCCGGTGCTCGCCCAGGCCTTGGTGCGTATCCGGGCCACGAACGTGCAATCGGGCCTGAAGGGTGCCGAACGTGCCGCCAACGTGCAGGGCGCGTTCCGCGCCGTGGGCCTGCTGCCGGCGCACGTGGCCTTGGTGGACGACGTGTTCACCACCGGCGCGACCTGCGCGGCGGCGGCTGAAGTGCTGCTTGCGGCCGGCGTGCGCCGGGTCGATGTCTGGTGCCTGGCGCGCGTGCCGTGAGCGCCGCGCGCCGCGTCAGCCGGCCGGTGGTTCTTTCAGCCGGAAAAAGCAGAGCAGGAAAAGGATGCCGAGCAATGCGTCGATGGCGGCGAACAGGCCCAAGGGGGCCGGGGCCCGGTCGCTGACGAGCAGCGTCGCGGTGGAGGCCGCGAACAGGAACTTCTCGATGGCCGCGGCCACCATCACCGGGCGTAGCCGGCGGGGTTGCCTGGAAATGGCCAAGAAGGCGATTTGCCAAGCCAGCGCGACGCCGATGAAGCCGTAAAAGTGCTCGGGGTGCGTGATGGCGGGCGGATAGTCGCGGCCGATCTGGGCTTCCAGGAAATATTGCGGCAGCAGGACGACGAGTCCGTAGGTTCCGGCCCAGAAGAAGACCCGCTTGGCGAAGGATTCACTGGCTGTCACGACGGCTCTCCCGATTTACAGCGTGGATACGGCGATGCCGATGAACACCAGCAGGCCGATCCATTGGTTGGCCAGGAAGGCGCGGAAGCAATCTTCGCGGTGGCGCAGGCGTGCCATCTTGAACTGCCACAAAATCACCACACCGGCGGCGGCCAGGCAAACGTAGTAGTACAGGCCGAAGTGGTATTGGCGGCCGAGCAGCACCATGGCGGCCAGGAAGCCGGCGAACAGCACCCCGATGCCGGCGAGATCCATGTCGCCCAGGAAGATGGCCAGCGATTTCGAGCCGGCCTTCAGGTCATCCTCGCGGTCGACCATGGCGTACCAGGTGTCGTAGGCGGTGGTCCACAGCAGGTTGGCCAGGAACAGCAGCCAGGCGCTTTGCGGAATCCGGCCCTGCACCGCCGCGAACGCCATCGGGATGCCCCAGCCGAAGGCGGCGCCCAGATACACCTGCGGGAAATAGGTATGCCGCTTCAGGTACGGATACGTGGCGGCCAGCAGCGCGCCGATCACGCTCAGGCCGATGGTCAGCGGGTTGGTCAGCAACACCAGGCCGAACGCCGCCAGCATCATCAGCACGAACGCCGCCAGCGCTTCGCGCGGGCTGATCCAGCCGCTCACCAGCGGCCGCGATTTGGTGCGCTCCACCCGGTGGTCCAGCCAGCGGTCGGCGTAGTCGTTGATGATGCAGCCGGCCGAACGCGTCAGCCAGACACCGGCCGTGAACACGGCCAACAGCTTCAACGGCGGCAAGCCGCCGGCGGCCAGCCACAGCGCCCACAGCGTGGGCCACAGCAACAGCAGGGTGCCGATCGGGCGGTCGCCGCGGATCAGTTGCCAGTAGGCGCGGCGTTTCGGGTGTCGGGAAGGCATGTGGCTGTTCATGGCATGCCTATTCTACGGGATGGCCGGCTTGCAATTGCCTCCGGCATTCACCATGATGGGGAAAAAGCAGATGCCATGACGCCGGTCCATATCCCCCAGACGTTCGCAGAGCGCCCGTATGCACGCCGCCGGTTCGAGGCCATCGTGCGCTGGGCGCAGGCCAACCACCCGTTTTACCGACGCTTCCATCCGGACCTCGATCAGCCGTTGCCGGTCATCACCCGGGCCATGGTGCAGGAGCACAACGACCTGTTGCTCAACGGCCATCCGGCGCAGGGGCATACGTCCGGTTCGACCTCGATGCCGGTGCGGGTTTCCTGGCAGCCGGAGCGGGCGCGGATGGAGGCCGAGGACACCCAACGCCTGATCCAGTGGTA